>NZ_JBJJLN010000016.1:0-89063 GCF_046230725.1 Pseudomonas sp. KCJK9000
GACATTGTGGGGCTATAGCTCAGCTGGGAGAGCGCCTGCATGGCATGCAGGAGGTCAGCGGTTCGATCCCGCTTAGCTCCACCAAATTCCGTTTGCCAGCCAAGGCTGGCAAGCAAGAGCTGATCCAGCAATCAGGTCTTGAAGGTAAGAAGGTTCGTCCCCTTCGTCTAGTGGCCTAGGACACCGCCCTTTCACGGCGGTAACAGGGGTTCGAGTCCCCTAGGGGACGCCAGTTTTGCACAAGCGATGGTTTGCATGTCGCTGGGCCGAGAGGCTAGAAATCCGGGGCTATAGCTCAGCTGGGAGAGCGCCTGCATGGCATGCAGGAGGTCAGCGGTTCGATCCCGCTTAGCTCCACCAATTTTGCCGCGGTTCGCGTAAGCGGATCGGCACGAAGGTTACGTCCCCTTCGTCTAGTGGCCTAGGACACCGCCCTTTCACGGCGGTAACAGGGGTTCGAGTCCCCTAGGGGACGCCACTTTTTCCCGCGTTTTGCGGGGCTTAAAAAGGCTCGTTCGCATATTGAATGAGTCTTTTGTTTCGGGGCTATAGCTCAGCTGGGAGAGCGCCTGCATGGCATGCAGGAGGTCAGCGGTTCGATCCCGCTTAGCTCCACCAATTTTGCCGCGGTTCGCATAAGCGGATCGGCACGAAGGTTACGTCCCCTTCGTCTAGTGGCCTAGGACACCGCCCTTTCACGGCGGTAACAGGGGTTCGAGTCCCCTAGGGGACGCCAATTTTTACCCGCGTTTTGCGGGACTTTAAAGGCTCATTCGCATATTGAATGGGCCTTTTGTTTTTTCTCTCCCTGATAATCGGCTGACGAGCGGCATGCAGTTTTGTTTGCCAAAAAATATGATGTGAATAATATTACCTGCATCATATTTTCAGGGGGCGAGCCGTGAGCGACAAGAAAAGCAGAACCCGCGAACGCATTCTGGAGGCCGCCCGCAGTGCTTTGATTCTGCACGGCCCTGCCGAGCCCAGTGTCAGCCAGGTGATGGGGGCGGCAGGGCTGACGGTGGGTGGGTTTTACGCGCACTTTCAGAGCAAAGATGAACTCATGCTCGAAGCGTTTCGCCAGTTGCTCTGCGAGCGTCGTGCCCTGTTGGCTCAGGTCGATCCGCATCTGGACGGGGAGGGGCGACGCGCCCTCGTAAGCGCTTTCTATCTTTCTCGCAAGCACCGGGACGCCGAAGTTCACGCGTGCCCCTTGCCCAATTCGCTCGGCGAAATGCAGCGGCTGCCCGATATTTTTCGCGAAGTGCTGGCCGAGCACATCGAGTTGATGACGGCGGCCATGGTCGACCGCCCCGAGGATGCCGACAAAGCGTTGGCTGACCTGGCCCTGATGATTGGTGGCTTGGCCCTGGCGCGCGCGCTGGGCCCGGGAGAGTTGTCCGACCGACTGTTGCGTGCCGCCAAATCGGCTGTTCTCTGATACCGAAGGTTCTGGAGCAAGGCAATGACTACCCTGAGCTGGATTCGAAGCGTAAATGGCACCCTAGGCCGGCTGATGCCGACGCATATCGCCGGCAAGATGCGCCGGGCCTTCATGACGCCGCGCAATTTTGCGCCTCGGGATTGGGAGCTGCCGTTACTGGCCAGTGCCGAGCGCATGACCTTGCGCTTCGGGCTGTCGGCTCTGCGCTGGGGCAAAGGGCCGACGGTACTGCTGATGCACGGTTGGGAAGGGCGCCCGACGCAGTTCGCGTCATTGATCCACACCCTGGTGCAGGCCGGGTATACCGTGGTGTCGCTGGAAGGCCCTGCTCATGGCCACTCTCCAGGGCGCAAGGCGCATGTAGCGTTGTTCGCTCGCGCATTGCTTGAGGCTGCAGCGCAGCTGCCGCCGTTGCGAGCGGTGATCGGTCATTCCATGGGTGGCGCCAGCGTGCTGCTGGCGCTACAGATGGGGCTGCGTGCCGAAGCTGCCGTAAGTATTGCCGCGCCAGCACAGTTACTGGGCGTGCTGCGGCGTTTCGCTCGCCACTTGGGATTGCCGGCGCGTGCCAGGGCGGCGTTTATTAGTCAGGTCGAACAAGATATCGGCATCCAGATAGCGCGCCTTGATGTTGAGGGCTATCAGTTGGACCTGCCGGGCCTGGTGGTACATGCCGTCGATGATGCGCTCGTGCCTGCTGACCAGGCGCAGCTAATTCACAAAGCCTGGTTCGACAGCCGGCTCATGCTTTTAGACCAGGGTGGCCATCAACGCCTCTTGGCTGATCCGCGGCTGAGTGCGGCAGTCCTGGAGCTGCTCGCCCGAGAACCTGCGCGGCAGCGTGCCTGAACATCCGTTACACTCGGCCAGATTACTAGAGAGGGCTGAGTATCAGCTTCTCGAGCTTTTTCGCCATCGATCAGCAGGAGCGGGCATGAGTTGGGACCTGGCAACGCCATTCATCATCGACCTGCGTGTGGGCAGCGAGGACATCGACGGCCTCGGCCATGCCAACAACGCGGTCTACGTTACCTGGTTGGAGCGCTGCGCCTGGCGCCACTCCCAGCGGCTGGGCCTTGACTTGGCCGAGTACCGGCGGCTGGACCGGGCCATGGCAGTGGTGCGCCACGAAATCGACTACCTTGCCGCCGCTTACGAGGATGACGAGCTGCAGCTGGCTACCTGGATTGTCGACTGGGACCTGCGCCTGCGCATGACTCGGCGCTTCCAGCTCAAGCGTCCACGTGACGGGGTTACCTTGTTGCGCGCACAAACCACCTTCGCCTGTATCGAGCTGTCCAGCGGCAAGCCCAAGCGCATGCCTGGCGAATTCCTCGAGGGTTACGGCCCGGCGCTGATCGGCAGCTGAGGCAAGCGGTTTTTTTGCTAGACTGGCGCCTTTTTGCGCCGAGACCCAGCCATGCAAATTGCCCTGGCCCCCATGGAGGGGCTGGTCGACAACATCCTGCGCGACGTTCTGACCCGAGTAGGTGGCATCGATTGGTGCGTCACTGAGTTCATTCGCGTCTGTGATCGCTTGCTGCCGGCTTCTTCGTTCGACAAGCTCGCGCCCGAATTGCGCCACGGCGCACGCACGGCGTCGGGCGTGCCGATGCGCGTGCAATTGCTCGGCTCGGACCCAGTGTGCCTGGCGGATAACGCCGCCCTGGCGTGTGAGCTGGGCGCGCCGGTCATCGATTTGAACTTCGGTTGCCCGGCCAAGACGGTGAACAAGTCCCGTGGCGGTGCAGTGCTGCTCAAGGAGCCGGAGCTGCTGCATGCCATCGTGCATGAGGTGCGCCGCGCCGTACCGGCGCATATCCCGGTCACCTCGAAAATGCGTTTGGGTTTCGATAGCCCGGACGGTGCCCTGGATTGTGCCACGGCCTTGGCCGAGGGCGGTTCGGCACACCTGGTTGTGCACGCGCGCACCAAAGCCCAAGGCTACAAGCCACCGGCCCACTGGGAATGGGTGGCGCGGGTGCAGGATGTGGTTCAGGTGCCGGTGTTCGCCAATGGTGAAATCTGGACTGTCGACGACTGGCGGCGCTGCCGAGAGGTCAGCGGTGCCGAGGACATCATGCTAGGGCGCGGCCTGGTGTCGCGGCCGGACCTGGCCTTGCAGATCGCCGCTGCGCGGGATGGAGTCCAATACCAGCCGATGAGTTGGGATGAGCTGATGCCGTTGTTGCGCGAGTTCTGGCGCCAGGCCCAGGCCAAACTCTCGCCGCGATACGCGCCGGGGCGAATGAAGCAATGGCTGGCGATGCTGACCCGCAGTTATCCCGAGGCAGTGGTGCTTTTTGCCGAGTTGCGTCGTGAGGATGATTGCGCACGCATCAGCCGGTTGCTTGGGGTCGAAGCTACATCTTTGGAAGTATGCGTCGCCTGATCCGGCCCCTTCGCGGCTAAAGCCGCTCCTACAGAGGCTCAGCCGGCTTGGACCTGTAGGGGGCGGCTTTAGCCGCGAAGGGGTCATCTATGCAGACGCTGCTTTCAGATTTTTTTATCCGTCCCCTTGAAAGCTTTTGCGCAGGCCATATCTCTTGAGTACGCGATGCCGAATTCGGGTCGCGCAGTGACTTTACTTGCTGAATCTCAGGAGTTTATGACCATGACTACCGCTTTCTCTCTCGCTCCATTGTTCCGCCACTCCGTTGGTTTCGACCGGTTCAACGACCTGTTCGAATCTGCGGCACGTAACGAGGCCGGTAGCAGCTACCCGCCCTACAACGTGGAAAAGCATGGCGATGATCACTACCGCATCGTGGTTGCCGCAGCTGGTTTCCAGGAGCAGGACCTCGATCTGCAGGTCGAAAAAGGTGTCCTGACCGTGACCGGTGGCAAGCGCGAAAACGCTGCGGCTGAAGTGACCTACCTGCATCAGGGCATTGCCCAGCGCGCATTCAAGCTGTCGTTCCGCCTGGCCGATCATATCGAAGTCAAGGCCGCGGGCCTGGCCAACGGCCTGCTCAGCATCGATTTGCTGCGCATCGTGCCGGAAGAAGCCAAGGCCAAGCGGATCCCGATCAACGGTGATCAGCCTGCGCTGAACTGATGTTCACGGGCTACGCCCGGAACCCAATGAGAAAGGGCACCTTCGGGTGCCCTTTCTGCGTTTTCAATAGTCGGCGGGTGCCTCCATGAGCATTTGCCGAAATTGCCCCAGTGGCAGAGGGCGGCTATGCAGATAGCCCTGGTACAAGTGGCAGCCTAGGCCTTCAAGGAAGGCCAACTGCTCGCTCAGCTCCACCCCTTCGGCAATCACCGCCAGGTCAAGGCTGTGCGCCATCGCCACAATAGCGCGGACAATTTCGGCGTCATTAGGGTCTTGGGGCGCGTCACGCACAAAAGTCTGGTCGATTTTCAGCGCGTCCACCGGCAGGCGCTTGAGGTAGGTCAGTGATGAGTAGCCAGTACCAAAGTCATCCATGGCGAAACTTACGCCGTAGCGCTTGAGCTCGCGCATCTTGCTGATCGTGTCTTCAAGGTTTTGGATGACGATACCCTCGGTGATCTCCAGTTTCAGAATGTGCCGCGGCAAGCAGTATTCATCGAGGCTGCGTAGTACGCGCTCGACAAAATCGTTCTGGCGAAATTGCCGGGGGCTGATGTTTACGCACAGGCTGAAATCATCGGCATCGATCAGCCGGTCTTGCAGCATGCCGGCGCAGGCGTTGCAGGCTTCATCGAGGATCCAGCTGCCCACTTCGAGGATCAGGCCGCTTTCTTCCAGCACCTGAATGAACTGGCTCGGCGGTTGCTGCCCCAATTGCGGATGGTGCCAGCGCAGCAGTACCTCGGCCCCGACAATGTGGTTGTCCCTGGCGTCCACCTGCGGCTGGAAATTCAACGCGAGCTCGCCACGGGCCAAGGCCAGGCGCAGATCGCTCTCCATGCGCAGACGTTCGCTGGCGGCCTTTTGCATCGTGGTGTGGAACAGCTCGGTAGTGTTGCGCCCTGAATCCTTGGCCCGGTAAAGCGCGATATCGGCACGTTTGAGCAGGTCGGCAGGGGTAGTGCCGTGGTCAGGAATCAGTGCCACACCGATGCTTGGGGTCACTTGCAAGCGTTGGCCGTCCAGTGACATCGGCTCGGCCAGCAGCTCGCGCAGCGTGTCGGCCAGCTCGCGCACCTTGGCTTCCACTGCTTCGCGGCTGCCTTCCAGGCCGCTGAGCAGCACCACGAACTCATCGCCGCCCAGGCGCGCCACCGTGTCTTCCAAGCGCACGCTGGCCTCCAGGCGCGCGGTGATGATTTTCAGCACGGTATCGCCCACCGGGTGGCCGAGAGAGTCGTTGATGTGCTTGAAGTGGTCCAGGTCGAGGAACAGCAGCGCGCCGCGCAGGTTATGCCGGCGCAACAGCGCGATCTGCTGGCTCAGGCGGTCCATCAACATGGCGCGGTTGGGCAGGTTGGTCAGCGGGTCGTGATAGGCCAGGTGGCGTATTTGCGCTTGGGCGTTCTTCAACTGGCTCACATCGCGGGCAGTCATCAGCAGGCAATCGGCCTCGTTGAGGCTGATCGGCTCCACTGATACTTCAACGGTCAGGATGTCGCCTCGCTTGTTGCGCCCGAGCATCTCGCGGTGATGCACGCGGCCGCTCTCCTTGAGCTCGTTGAGCAGCGCACTGCGCTGCTTTTCGTCTGCCCAGATGCCGATTTCATAGACGCTGCGGCCGACGACCTCGCTGGTGCCATATCCGGTCAGGCGACTGAAACCGTCGTTGACTTCCAGGTAGCGGCCGGTGTGGCGCTCGGTGATGGTGATAGCGTCGGGGCTGGAGTGGAAGGCCTTGGCGAATTTCTCTTCGCTGGACTTCAGCGCCGCCTCGGCCCGTTGCTGTTGAGTGATGTCGCGCAGAGTAGTGACGCTGCACGGTTGGTCGTCGACGCTGATCAAGCGGCTGGCGATCACACAGGTCAGCGGTGAGCCATTGCGGTGGTTGACCACCACTGCCACGTTGCTCAGTGCCTGTTCGCGGATCACCCGCTCGATGCGCTGGGCGCGTTCGACCGACTCGGCCCACAGACCGATTTCTTCGGCCGTGTGGCCTATCACCTGTTCGGCAGTCCAACCGAAGGTCTGGGTGAAGGCGGGGTTGATTTCGATGAACTGACCGGTGTCCTGACGGGTGACGCAGATGGGGTCTGGGCTTGCTTGGAACAGGCTGGCGAATTTCTCTTCCGAGGCGCTCAAGCGCTGTTCCCGTTCTACCTGTTCGGTAATATCCAGTAGCGTGCCAGCCATGCGCAATGGGTTGCCTTGGTCATCGCGATAGAGCCGTGCACGGCTTTCGATGTAGCGTGAGGTGCCGTTTTCCAGCTGTACGTGGTACGTGATCTGGTAATTGCCGGCAGGCCCTTCACGCAGGCTGCGATAGGCCTGGCGCATGTTGGCCCGCTCATGCTCCGGAACGCCTTCGAAGAAAGCCTCGAACGATTCATGGAAGGGTACCGGGGGCAATCCATGCAGCTGCGCGGCGCGAGCCGAGCCGTACAGCATCCCGCTGGGTATGTGCCAGTCCCAAGTCCCTAGCTGCGCCGAGTCCAGCGCCAGGTCAAGCCGTTCCTGGCTGTCCTTGAGCGCCTGTTCGGCGCGCTTGCGCTCGGTGGTGTCGACGAAGGTGCTGATCAGGTAGGGGACCCCCTCCATATCGATGCTCTGGGCGCAGAGGATGCCATCGTGGAGCTTGCCCGTGCTGGCACGAAACTGCACTTCCATGATCGCTGGGCCCTGGCTGTTACGGGTGGCCTCGATGACCTGATGGCGCTGGTCAGGGTTCACCCACAGACCTAGCTCGATGCTGGTCTTGCCGATCACCTGGTCGCCGGGCCAGCCGAACATGTCCTCGAAATGCTGGTTGACCTCGATGATCATGCCGTCATGCCGGCGGCTGAGCAGAATGGCGTTGGGGCTCAGGTGAAACAGCGTAGCGAAGCGCTTTTCCGAGTTGATCAGCGCAGCTTCGCGTTCGCGCTGGCGGGTAATTTCCCGGATCACTCCGATCATCTGGCGTCGGCCGTTCTGGTCCTGAGTCAGGCTGCCGTTGATTTCCAGCCAATGAACGCTGCCGTCCGGCCACAGGATGCGATGGCGCATAGCCTGCTCCACCGGTTCGCCGTTGACGACAGCGTGGAACAGTTGGCGGGTGCGGGCACGGTCTTGCTCTGCCAGCAGGTCGAGGTAGTCGATGTCGGCGGGTAGCGGCCGATGTGGGTCGAAGCCGAACAGCGCCTGCGTACCCCGTGACCAGCTGATTCGGCCGCTATCGATGTCCCACAGCCAGGCACCCAGCCTGGCGCCGTTGAGCGCGGCCAGCAGCTGCGGCGCGTTCTGCCACGCCTGCTCTGATTCCTGGGGATCGGCCGCAGGGATGCGCGGCAGGCGCGGAAAGCGATTTGCTGATTTGGGCATTGGTACCAGACCTTTGGCGTGGGACGCGTCCATGAATTGGAAATGCCGAGCTGACGACCGGTCAGGCGGACCCTGCGTGGCTGTCGAGCAGGGCCATGAAGGCCCTAGCAGCGTTCGATAGCGTGCGCTCCGTGTGCAGAATGTAGCCTAGCTCGCGCGACAGCTGTATGCCGGGCAATGCGATGGGTGCAACCTGATCGTCCAGCATGGTCCTGGGCAGCACGCTCCAAGCCAGGCCGATCGACACCATCATCTTGATGGTTTCCAGGTAGTTGGTGCTCATGGCGATGTTTGGGGTAAGGCCCTGGCTTTCGAACAGCCGCTGGACAATATGGTGGGTGAAGGTGTTGCCGCCGGGAAAGACCGCTGGGTGGCGGGCGACATCGGCCAGAGTGACCGAGTGGTTGCTGGCCAGCGGATGTTCGGGCGCGGCCACGAAGTCCAGTGCGTCGTTCCACACCGGTATTGCCTTGACCACAGGGTGCGGCTCGGGTGCTAGCGTGATGACGGCAATCTCGGCCCGGCCATGGAGGATTTCGTCGTAGGCCTGTTCCGAATCCATGAATTGGATGTCCAGGGCCACCGCCGGATGCTGGCGGGTGAAGGCTCGCAGCAGCGGCGGTAGGCGGTGCAGGCCGATGTGATGGCTGGTAGCCAGGGTCAGGCGGCCGCTCACCTCGCCGTTGAGGTTGGTCAAGGCTCTGCGGGTATCATCGAGCACGTTGAGGATCTGGTAGGCACGCGGCAATAAGGCGCGACCGGCTTCGGTCAGAGTCACTTCACGGCCCAAGCGATCGAACAAGCGCACATCCAGTTGTTGCTCAAGGCCGGCGATGCGTTTGCTGATGGCTGGCTGAGTCAAAAACAGCCGCTCCCCGGCACCGGAGAAGCTGCCGGTTTCAGCAACGGCAATGAACGCGGTGAGGTTGGCCAAGTCCACGTGGTCGAATTCCTTTTGGTTATCCAAAGCATAAAAATTATGAATTTGAGTTATTCAATCTAAACCCCTAGCATCGTCCGTACAAGCCAAGGGGTTTTTGGCATAGAAAGACGCTGATGAGGAACAGTCCGATGGCTGGCAAAACGCTTTACGACAAACTCTGGGAAGCCCATGAGGTCAAGCGCCGTGATGACGGCTCGTCCTTGATCTACATCGACCGCCATATCATCCACGAGGTGACGTCGCCCCAGGCTTTCGAAGGCCTGCGCCTGGCCAATCGCAAGCCTTGGCGCATCGATGCCAACATCGCAACCCCCGATCACAACGTGCCGACTACGCCAGAGCGCAAGGGCGGTATCGAGGCCATCGTCGACCAGGTTTCGCGGCTGCAGGTGCAGACCCTCGATGAAAACTGTGACGAATATGGCATCGTCGAATTCAAGATGAACGACGAACGCCAGGGCATCGTCCACGTCATCAGCCCGGAGCAGGGCGCGACCTTGCCAGGCATGACCGTGGTCTGCGGCGATTCGCATACTTCCACCCATGGCGCATTCGGTGCCCTGGCCCATGGCATCGGTACTTCCGAGGTGGAGCACGTGCTCGCCACCCAGTGCCTGGTCGCCAAGAAGATGAAAAACATGTTGGTGCGTGTCGAAGGCCAGTTGCCGGCCGGCGTTACCGCCAAGGACATCGTGCTGGCGGTGATCGGCAAGATCGGCACCGCCGGTGGTAACGGCCACGCGATGGAATTCGCGGGCAGCGCCATCCGCGATCTGTCGATGGAAGGCCGCATGACCATCTGCAACATGTCCATCGAAGCCGGTGCGCGTGTGGGGCTGGTGGCGACCGATGCCACCACCGTGGCCTACGTTGAAGGCCGCCCGTATGCGCCCAAGGGCGAGGACTGGAAGCGCGCTGTTGAAGCGTGGAAAGACTTGGTTTCTGACGACGATGCCGTGTTCGACACTGTGGTCGAGCTCGACGCTGCACAAATCAAGCCGCAAGTCAGCTGGGGTACTTCGCCAGAGATGGTGTTGGCCGTGGATCAACGTGTGCCGGACCCGGCCGCCGAGCCAGACCTGATCAAGCGCGGTTCTATCGAGCGCGCCCTCAAGTACATGGGCCTGGCCGCCAACCAGGCGATCACCGACATCAAGCTTGACCGCGTATTCATCGGCTCCTGCACCAATTCGCGCATCGAAGACCTGCGCGCAGCTGCCGAAATCGCCAAGGGCCGCAAGGTTGCTGCCACCGTCAAGCAGGCGCTGGTAGTGCCAGGCTCGGGCCTGGTCAAAGCCCAGGCCGAGCGTGAAGGCCTGGACAAGATTTTCATCGAAGCTGGCTTCGAATGGCGTGAACCGGGCTGCTCGATGTGCCTGGCGATGAACCCAGACCGCCTGGAGAGCGGCGAGCACTGCGCCTCGACCTCCAACCGTAACTTCGAAGGCCGCCAAGGCGCCGGTGGCCGTACCCACCTGGTGAGCCCGGCCATGGCCGCCGCCGCCGCAGTGACCGGCCACTTCATCGATGTCCGCGAGTTGATCCAAGGGAGCGCAGCATGAAAGCCTTTACCCAGCATACCGGTCTCGTCGCGCCGTTGGATCGTGCCAACGTCGACACCGATCAGATCATCCCCAAGCAGTTCCTCAAGTCGATCAAGCGAACCGGCTTTGGCCCCAACCTGTTCGACGAATGGCGTTACCTGGATGTCGGCCAGCCGTACCAGGACAACAGCAAGCGCCCGCTGAACCAGGAATTCGTACTCAACCATGCGCGTTACCAGGGTGCCAGCGTGCTCTTGGCGCGCGAGAACTTCGGTTGCGGGTCGAGCCGGGAGCACGCGCCGTGGGCATTGGATGAGTACGGCTTCCGTAGCGTGATTGCGCCGAGTTTTGCCGACATCTTCTTCAACAACAGCTTCAAGAACGGTTTGCTGCCGATCATTCTCAGCGATGAGGAAGTGGACGAACTGTTCAAGCAGGTGGAAGCCAACCCAGGTTACCAACTGACCATCGACCTGCAAGCGCAGGCGGTGACGCGCCCGGACGGCAAGGTACTGCACTTTGAAATCGATGCTTTCCGCAAGCATTGCCTGCTCAATGGTCTTGACGACATCGGCCTGACCTTGCAAGACAGCGACGCGATCAAGGCATTCGAAGGCAAACACCGCGCCAGCCAGCCTTGGCTGTTCCGTGATGCCTGAATGCCGTAGTCGGCATCGCTGGCCTTGATGCACAAGGGTCGTGAACTCAGTAGCAGGGGCTTGAGACGCGAGATGGCCAGCACTGGCACTGAAAATATAAAGGACTGACCCATGACCAGCACCCAACACACCGACGTCGTCCAGCGCCAGTTCGGCGAACAGGCGAGTGCATACCTGAGCAGCGCCGTACACGCTCAAGGCAGCGAATTCGCGTTGCTACAGGCCGAGCTGGCTGGCCAGGGCGCTGCCCGTGTGCTGGACCTGGGTTGCGGTGCCGGGCATGTCAGCTTCCATGTCGCCCCGCTGGTCGCTGAAGTGGTCGCCTACGACCTGTCGCAGTCCATGCTCGACGTGGTGGCCCGCGCCGCCGCAGAGCGGGGCCTGAGCAATATCGCTACCCAACGCGGTGCGGCCGAGCGCCTGCCGTTCGCCGATGCCTCCTTCGACTTCGTTTTCAGCCGGTACTCGGCGCACCACTGGAGCGACCTGGGGCTGGCGCTGCGGGAAGTACGACGGGTACTCAAGCCTGGTGGCGTAGCAGCGTTCATCGACGTTATGTCGCCGGGTAGCCCGCTGCTCGATACTTACTTGCAAACGGTCGAAGTGCTGCGCGATACCAGCCACGTGCGTGATTACTCGGCGGCCCAGTGGCAGCGGCAGGTCAGCGAGGCGGGCCTGCACGTGCGCAGCCACAGCCGCCAGGCGTTGCGCCTGGAGTTCGCCAGCTGGGTCGAGCGCATGCGCACCCCTGAGCCGATGCGTGTTGCCATCCGCCAATTGCAGCAAGCCATGGGCGAAGAAGTACGGCAGTATTACCAAATCGAGGCCGATGGTTCGTTCAGCACCGATGTGCTGGTGCTGTGGGCCGAGCGTTGAGAATTTTTCGGTGGGGCCCCATCGGGCACGCCGCGTGAATGGATAGAGGAAAGCATGAGCAAGCAGATTCTGATTCTCCCAGGTGATGGCATTGGCCCGGAAATCATGGCCGAGGCGGTCAAGGTGCTGGAGCTGGCCAACGACAAGTTCCAGCTTGACTTGAGCCTCGAGCATGACGTGATCGGCGGCGCCGCCATCGACAAGCACGGCGTGCCGCTGGCCGATGAAACCCTTGAGCGCGCACGCAAAGCCGACGCCGTACTGCTGGGCGCCGTGGGCGGCCCGAAGTGGGACAAGATCGAGCGTGACATCCGCCCTGAGCGCGGGCTGCTGAAAATCCGTTCGCAACTGGGCCTGTTCGCCAACCTGCGCCCGGCGATTCTCTACCCGCAGTTGGCCGATGCTTCGTCGCTCAAGCCGGAAATCGTTGCGGGCCTGGATATCCTCATCGTCCGTGAACTCACCGGCGGCATCTACTTCGGCGCACCGCGCGGCCAGCGCGAGCTTGAAGGCGGCGAGCGTCAGGCCTACGACACCCTGCCGTACAGCGAAAGCGAAGTCCGTCGCATCGCCCGCGTTGGTTTCGACATGGCGCGCGTGCGCGGCAAGAAGCTGTGCTCGGTGGACAAGGCCAACGTTCTTGCCTCCAGCCAGCTGTGGCGCGAAGTGGTCGAGGATGTGGCCAAGGATTATCCGGACGTCGAACTGAGCCACATGTACGTCGATAACGCCGCCATGCAGCTGGTGCGCGCACCGAAACAGTTCGACGTGGTGGTGACCGACAACATGTTCGGCGACATCCTGTCGGATGAAGCTTCCATGCTCACAGGTTCCATAGGCATGCTGCCTTCGGCCTCCCTGGACGCCAACAACAAAGGCATGTACGAGCCTTGCCATGGCTCGGCTCCGGACATTGCCGGGCAGGGTATCGCCAACCCGCTGGCGACCATCCTCTCGGTGTCGATGATGCTGCGTTACAGCTTCAACCAGCAGGCTGCGGCCGAGGCGATCGAGAAGGCGGTCAGTGTGGTGCTCGATCAAGGTCTGCGTACCGGCGACATCTGGTCGGCTGGCTGCGACAAAGTAGGCACGCAGGAAATGGGCGACGCAGTAGTCGCAGCGCTGCGGAATCTGTAATCTCTCTGGCCCGCCACCACGAACCCGAGGTGGCGGCCCACTTTTAGCAAAGGTGTAGTTGCGATGAAACGTGTAGGTCTGATCGGTTGGCGCGGTATGGTCGGTTCCGTGCTCATGCAGCGGATGCTGGAGGAGCAGGATTTCGACCTCATTGAGCCGGTGTTCTTCACTACCTCCAACGTAGGTGGCCAGGGCCCGAACGTGGGCAAGGACATTGCTCCGCTCAAGGACGCTTATTCGATCGAAGAACTCAAGACCCTCGACGTGATCCTGACTTGCCAGGGCGGCGACTACACCAACGAGGTGTTCCCCAAGCTGCGTGAAGCCGGCTGGCAGGGCTACTGGATCGATGCCGCTTCGTCGCTGCGTATGCAGGACGATGCAGTGATCGTTCTGGACCCGGTCAACCGCAAGGTCATCGATCACCAGCTCGATGCCGGTACCAAGAACTACATCGGCGGCAACTGCACCGTCAGCCTGATGCTGATGGGCCTGGGTGGCTTGTTCGAAGCCGGCCTGGTGGAGTGGATGAGCGCCATGACCTACCAGGCAGCCTCGGGTGCTGGCGCACAGAACATGCGCGAGCTGATCAAGCAAATGGGCGCTACCCATGGGGCAGTTACCGATGACTTGGCCAACCCAGCCAGCGCCATCCTCGATATCGACCGTAAGGTGGCCGAAGCCATGCGTGGCGAAGCGTTCCCCACCGAGAACTTCGGCGTGCCGCTGGCAGGCAGCCTGATTCCGTGGATCGACAAGGAACTGCCGAACGGGCAGAGCCGTGAAGAGTGGAAAGCCCAGGCCGAGACCAACAAGATCCTTGGCCGCTTCAAGAGCCCGATCCCGGTGGACGGCATCTGCGTGCGCATCGGCGCCATGCGCTGCCACAGCCAGGCGCTGACCATCAAGCTGAACAAGGACGTGCCGCTGGCCGACATCGAAGGCATGATCAGCCAGCACAATCCATGGGTCAAACTGGTGCCTAACCACCGTGAAATCAGCATGCAAGAGCTGACCCCGACCAACGTCACCGGTACCCTGAACGTTCCGGTTGGCCGCCTGCGCAAGCTGAACATGGGCTCGCAGTACCTGGGCGCGTTCACCGTAGGTGACCAATTGCTGTGGGGCGCCGCTGAGCCGCTGCGCCGCATGCTGCGGATCTTGCTGGAGCGTTGATCGCTTTTGCGGTGCCGAAAACCCGTGCTGGTGACAGCGCGGGTTTTTTTATGCCTGTGCGGGCCTCTTCGCGGGTGAACCCGCACCACGCCATAATAGGATCCCTGCAAGAGCAGGTTCACCCGCGAAAGGGCCAGCACAGACAAACCACTACAATCCAAGTAAAGTGCCGCCCCCGCCGTTTCAGTAAAAGGACCTCTACCATGACCACTCCCCTGGATATCGCCATTGTCGGTGCTACCGGCAGCGTGGGTGAAACCCTCGTGCAGATCCTCGAAGAGCTGGCTTTCCCGGTCGCAACCCTGCACCTGCTGGCCAGCATGGAATCGGCGGGCAGCAGCGTGATGTTCGCTGGCAAGAAGATTAAGGTGCGGGAAGTCGATAGCTTCGACTTCGCCCAGGTCAAGCTGGCCTTCTTCGCCGCCAGCCCGGCGGTCAGCCGCAGCTTTGCAAGCAAAGCTCAGCAGGCCGGCTGTACCGTCATTGATCTTTCCGGCGCTCTTGAAAATGCCCTGGCCGTGGTCCCCGAGGCCAATGGTGACAGTATTGCCACGCTCAAGCTGCCGGCGCTCATCACCAGCCCTAGCTGCGCCGCCGTTGCCTTGGCGGTCGCCCTGGCTCCACTGAAGGGTCAACTGGGCATCGAACGGGTGCAGGTAATGGCCGCGCTGGCGGTGTCCGCCCAGGGTCGCGAGGCGGTCAGCGAGCTGGCCCGGCAAACGGCAGAGCTGCTGAACGCCCGCCCGTTGGAGCCACGTTTCTTCGATCGGCAGATGGCTTTCAACCTATTGGCTCAGGTCGGCCCGGTCGATGAGCACGGCCATACCGGCGTGGAGCGCCGCCTGGTGGAGGAGTTGCGCGTACTGCTGGGGCTGGCGAAGCTGAATATTTCCGTGAGCTGCATTCAAGTCCCGGTGTTTTTCGGCGATAGCTTCAGTGTGGCATTGCAGTGCCGCGAACCCGTCGATCTGGCGCAGGTAAACCAGGCGTTAGAGCAGGCCGACAGCCTCGAGCTGGTGGAAAACGATGACTATCCCACCCCAGTCGGTGACGCAGTCGGCCAAGACGTGGTCTATGTTGGTCGTGTACGCCGTGGAATTGACGACAGCCAGCAACTGAACCTGTGGCTGACCACCGACAACCTGCGCAAGGGCGCAGCGCTGAACGCCGTCCAGGTGGCGCAATTGTTGATTAAACACATGGTGTAAAAGATACTGGCGAGCACTTTTGTCCCGCGCCACGTACGGGTTTTTGGGACGATTCATACAAGGGAAGAGGTCATGCTTCGAATTCGCAAATTGGTTCTGGCCATGGCGGCAGCGTCTGCGCTGACGTCGGGCATGGCGAATGCCCTGGGGTTGGGTGAGCTGACATTGAAGTCGGCGCAGAACCAACCGCTGGATGCCGAGATCGAACTGCTTGATGTGCGCGACCTCACCGCAGCCGAAGTGGCCCCAAGCCTGGCACCGCCCGAAGAGTTCAGCAAAGCCGGGGTGCCGCTTGCGGCTTACCTGCAAGACCTCACCTTCACACCGGTGATCAACCCTAACGGCAAGAGCGTACTGCGGGTCACTTCGACCCAGCCACTGCCGGGAACGGTGGTCAAGTTTCTGGTTCAGGTGATGTGGCCCCAGGGCCGCCTGCTGCGTGACTACAGCGTGCTGCTCGACCAGGCGCAGGCTCAGGGCCAGCAGTCAGCGGCGGGCAACATCACGCCGGCTACCAGCAGTGCCGCCAGCTATACCACCAAGCGGCGCGACACCCTGTGGCAGATCGCAGCTCGCAACACCCAGGGCGGCGGTTCGGTACAGCAGACCATGATCGCCATTCAGGCGCTCAACCCCGATGCATTCATCGGCAACAACATCAACCAGCTGAAAGTTGGCCAGGTATTGCGCCTGCCTGACCAACAGCAGATCCAGAGCATTCCCCAAGGGGAGGCCAACCGCGAAGTGGCTGAACAGTACGCAGCCTGGCGTGAGGGCCGGCGTCTGGGGCCGCGGGCGCGCCAACTCGACGCTACCCGGCGGGGTGCCGCCGATGCAGCGCCTGAGCGTATCGCCCAGGGTGACAACCTGCGCCTGGTGACCCCGGGCAACCAGGCTGGTGCTGACAGCGCCAAGGCTGTCAGCGACAAGCTTGCGGTGGCTCAGGAAAGCCTGGACACCAGCCGCCGTGACAACGAAGAGCTGAGAAGCCGCGTCAGCGATTTGCAAAGCCAGATGGACAAGTTGCAAAAGCTGATCCAGCTCAAGAACGATCAACTGGCTCGTCTGGAAGCGCAGGGGGCTGCAACCGAAGCGCCGGCAGCTCCGTTGCCGGGTGAATCAGCGCCGGTACAGCCAGCGGCGGCCGATGTTGCCCCTGCCGAGCCAGTGGTGGCGCCTGCGCCAGCTGCTGCAGATACCGCACCTGCTCAGGCTCCTGTCGATGAGGCGCCAACTGCGTCAGAGCCGCCAAGCGCACTCGATGACATGCTGGGCAACCCACTCTTGCTGGGGCTGATCGCCGGTTCCGCCTTCCTGGTTCTGCTGCTGCTTCTGCTGTTGCTGGCGCGCAAGCGCAAGGCCCAGCAGGAAGCGGAAAAACATTTGCGCATGGCCCGTGCGCTGGCTGAGGAAGGCGAGCGCAGCCCAGATCTTGACCTGCCGCCGAGCAGTTTCGATGAGTTGGAAGTGTCCGCACCTAGCGTGACCCTTTCGCCTGCAGTGGTAGCCGCTTCGGCTGCTGCCGCCGTTGCCGCCGAAAAGCCCGCAGCCCCAGCAACGCCAGCGGCTGAACCTGAGCCGCAGCTGGACCCGAACGCCGCATTGCTGGCCGAAGTCGATTTGAGCCTCTCGCGTGGTCGGCTCAACCACGCGGCCGATCTGCTGGAAGCAGCCGTGGCGGCGCAGCCCAAAAATGACGCCTTGCGCCTTAAACTGATGGACGTCTATGCCCGTCAGGGTGACCACAGCGCATTCGTCGACCAGGAGCGTAAGCTGGCTGGCAGCGAGGTGAACGCTGCGCAGGTCAACAGCCTCAAAGAGCGCTACCCGGCGATGCTGGGCCTGGCTGCCGGCGCCGTGGGTGCCGCCGCGCTGGCCGCTGAAATGGACGAGCAGTATGTCCATGAGCTGCTCAAGGAAGAGCCGCAAACGCCAGCGGCGCCCGAGCAAGCACCGCAGCCTGCAGCAGAACCTGAGGTGGATCTCGACGCCGCCGCCGAAGCTTTCACCGAGACGTCGGTCCTTGATGATCACGACCTGAACAGCGCCTTCGACTTGAGCCTGGAGGACGAGTTGCCAGCGGGTGAGCCGGCCGAACCGCCGATGCTCGATGAAATGTCTTTGGCCGAGCCGCAAGCGGCAGTCGACCAGGCGCCGACCGATGCCGATGACGATTTCGAAGCCATGCTGGCCCAGGCTCAAGCCCAAGCCGAGCCTCAGAACGTCGACGACCTGGCTGATTTCGACTTGGCCGATTTCGAGCTTGATGCGGGGCAAGCAACGACCCCGGCTGCTTCGGTCGTGCAGGACGAAGAGCCAGTGGATGTCGCAGCGGAACTTGCAGCTTTCGACGCCATTCCAGAATTCGACCCGATTTCCGAGCTGGAATTGCCGGACGACTTCGACCTTTCACTGTCGCTGGATGACGACTCGCCCGCTGCCAAGAATTTCGCTTCGGAGCTGAACGACGTCAACGCCGAGCTCGACAAGCTGTCCCAGAGCCTGGAATCACCTTCACTGGAGCCGCACTTCACCGCTGAAGACGCTGCCGCTGAGCCTGAGCCGCTGGACGATCTGGACTTCGACTTCTTCTCTGGTGCCGATGAGGTGGCGACCAAACTCGACCTGGCGCGTGCCTACATCGACATGGGTGACCATCAGGGCGCCCGTGACATCCTCGATGAGGTGGTCAAGGATGGTGATGACGGCCAGCGTCAAGAAGCCGAAGACATGCTATCGCGCTTGGTTTGAGCATGCCGTCCCGGCTTCTTCGCCGGTGAACCGCCCTCGCGAGCGCTGCACCGGTCTTTAGCCGTTGCCATGCTCTGGGTTCACCTGCGAAGCGGCCCTCAAGCCCATACACATTCAATGGCAGCCCTATGGCTGCCATTGTCGTTATAATCCCCGCCATTTCGTATCACCCACAGGTTTCATGCTCTTGGACATCATCGACACCGCCGCCGCCGAATCGGCCGCCGAAGGCTTCACCCGCATTGCGCTGGGTGTGGAATACAAAGGTTCGCGCTATCGTGGCTGGCAGCGCCAGGCCAGCGGCGTGCCCAGCGTCCAGCAGGCCCTGGAGCAGGCGCTGTCGAAGGTGGCCGACGAGCCGATCAGCGTGATTTGCGCCGGGCGCACCGACGCCGGTGTACATGGCTGTGGGCAGGTTGTGCATTTCGACACCCGCGCCGTGCGTGACGAGCGCGCCTGGACCCTTGGCACCAATTTCAACCTGCCCCACGACATCAGCGTGGTATGGTCGCGGCCAATGCCGGCAGATTTTCATGCGCGCTTCAAGGCCTGCGCCCGGCGTTACCGCTACGTGATCTACAACGATCCGATTCGCCCCGCGCACCTGGCCGAAGAAGTCACCTGGAACCACCGCCCGCTGGATGTCGAACGCATGGCCCAGGCTGCTCAATACCTGCTCGGAACCCACGATTTCAGTGCGTTCCGTGCCAGCCAGTGCCAGGCCAAATCACCGATCAAGCACATCCATCATCTGCGGGTCACTCGCCACGGTCAGATGATCGTCCTGGATGTGCGTGCCACTGCTTTTCTGCACCACATGGTGCGCAACATCGCCGGCGTGCTGATGACCATCGGTGCTGGCGAGCGCCCGGTTGAATGGGCACGGCAGGTGCTGGAGGGGCGCAACCGCCGCGAGGGCGGGGTGACCGCACACCCATACGGCCTATACCTGGTGCAGGTGGAGTACCCGCAGGCCTACCAATTGCCGCAGCGCTACATCGGCCCACACTTTTTGACCGGTTACCAAACGCTGGCTGACTGACTGACGCATCGGTAGTCATTTGCTACCATCGGACTTTTGACCAATCACCTAGGGTTTGCTGTTCATGAGCAACGTTCGCAGCAAGATCTGCGGGATCACCCGCATCGAAGACGCGCTGGCCGCCGCCGAGGCGGGGGCCGATGCCATCGGTTTCGTCTTCTATGCCAAAAGCCCGCGTGCGGTGGACGTCCGCCAGGCCCGCGCGATCATCGCTCAGCTGCCTGCTTTCGTAACTACCGTGGGCTTGTTCGTCAACGCCTCGCGCTGTGAGCTGAACGAGATTCTCGAGGTGGTGCCGCTGGACCTGCTACAGTTCCACGGCGACGAAACCCCGGCCGACTGCGAGGGCTATCACCGCCCTTGGATCAAAGCGCTGCGGGTGCGCCCTGGTGATGACCTGGAAGCGGCCTGCCAGCACTATGCCGGCGCCCGTGGCATTCTTCTGGACACCTACGTGGCCGGTGTACCTGGTGGTACCGGCGAGGCCTTCGACTGGTCGCTGGTGCCGGCACGCCTGAGCAAGCCGGTCATCCTCGCCGGTGGATTGTCGGCTGAAAACGTGGCTCAGGCCATTGCCCAGGTGCGGCCGTATGCGGTGGATGTCAGCGGCGGTGTGGAATATGCCAAAGGCATCAAAGATGCAGCGAAGATCGAAGCCTTCATGCGTGCGGTGAAGCAGGCGTGAAGGCAGATGTGACGGCTGGCGGCGCGCCATCGTCCATAGCTTTCGCAGCCCTGCGGGGCGGCCAGCGGCATGCCGCCTGGCAAAATGACAGATTGAAGACGGTGCGCTACGCGGGCAGCCCCTGCGGCCGGGCCGTCATCGTTTCATAGAAGAATTTGAGCTCAAGGGCAGGGCAGGCCGGCCAGTCCGGTCCCCGTCCGCCAATACTGGAGAAAGAAAGCATGAGCAACTGGTTAGTCGACAAACTGATCCCTTCGATCATGCGTTCCGAGGTGAAGAAGAGCTCGGTGCCCGAAGGCCTGTGGCACAAGTGCCCGGCCTGCGAGGCCGTGCTGTATCGTCCGGAGCTGGAAAAAACCCTGGATGTCTGCCCCAAGTGCAACCATCACATGCGCATCGGCGCGCGTGCCCGTATCGACATCTTCCTCGACCCGGAAAACCGCACCGAGCTGGGTGCCGAGCTTGAGCCGGTCGATCGCCTGAAATTCCGTGACGGCAAGAAGTACAAGGACCGCCTGACCGCTGCGCAGAAGCAGACTGGCGAAAAAGACGCGTTGATCTCCATGAGCGGCACCCTGATGGGCATGCCGATCGTGGTCAGTGCGTTCGAGTTCTCGTTCATGGGTGGTTCCATGGGCGCCATCGTCGGTGAGCGTTTCGTGCGTGCCGCCAACTACGCCCTGGAAAACCGCTGCCCAATGATCTGCTTCTCTGCCTCAGGCGGTGCGCGGATGCAGGAAGCGCTGATCTCGCTGATGCAGATGGCCAAGACTTCGGCTGTACTGGCACGCCTGCGTGAAGAAGGCATTCCGTTCATCTCGGTGCTCACCGACCCGGTCTACGGCGGCGTATCTGCCAGCCTGGCCATGCTCGGTGACGTCATCGTTGGCGAGCCAAAGGCGCTGATCGGCTTCGCCGGCCCGCGGGTCATCGAGCAGACCGTGCGCGAAAAACTGCCTGAGGGCTTCCAGCGCAGCGAGTTCCTGCTTGAGCACGGCGCCATCGACCTGATCATCTCGCGTGGCGAGCTGCGCCCGCGGCTGGCTCGCCTGCTGGCGCAGATGACCGGCCAGCAAACCCCAGAGCAGGCCCGTGAGGTGGCTGCGGTCGCGTGATGACACAACGATCCCTGGGCGAGTGGCTCGCCTACCTCGAGCAGTTGCACCCTTCGGCCATCGACATGGGCCTTGAGCGGTCGCAGAAGGTGCTTGCCCGGCTGGCGCTGGGCAAACTGGCGCCTCGAGTCATCACCGTCACGGGCACCAACGGCAAGGGCTCGACCTGCGCCTTCGTGGCCTCGTTGTTGCGCGCCCAGGGCCTGAAAGTGGGCGTGTATAGCTCGCCCCATCTTCTGCGCTACAACGAACGGGTGCTGATCGATGGCCAGCAAGCCAGTGATGAGCGCCTGTGCCAGGCCTTTGCCGCTGTCGAAGCGGCGCGAGGCGAAATTTCCTTGACCTACTTCGAGATGGGCACGCTGGCTGCGTTCTGGTTGTTCTACCAGTCGCAGCTCGATGCTGTGGTACTGGAGGTAGGCCTTGGCGGTCGCCTGGACACCGTGAACGTGGTGGATGCAGACCTGGCGTTGGTGACCAGCATCGGCGTTGACCATGTCGATTACCTGGGCGATACCCGCGAACTGGTGGCCTTCGAGAAGGCCGGCATCTTCCGTGCTGGCAAGCCTGCACTGTGCGGCGATCTGGACCCACCACAGCCATTGCTGGACAAAGCCGCCGAACTGGCCGCGCCGCTTTTCCTGCGTGGCCGTGATTTTGATCTGGCCAGCACCGACGATGCTTGGAGCTGGCGCGGCGTGGCCGCGGACGGCCAAGCGGTTGAGCTGCATGGCATGCCGCTGCTCGACCTGCCCATGGAAAACGCAGCCCTGGCGCTGCAGGCGTTTGTGTTGATGGGGTTGCCTTGGGATGCAGGGCAAATTCGCCAGGCATTGCTCGATACTCGCATCACCGGTCGCCTCGATCGTCGTCAGCTGACCTGGCAGGGCAAGTCGGTCGAGTTGCTGCTCGATGTGGGTCACAATCCCCACGCGGCACAGTATTTGGCTCGGCGCTTGGCGTCGCGCCCTCTGGCAGGTCGGCGGCTGGCGGTGTTCGGCCTGTTAGCCGACAAGGATCTGGAGGGTGTGGTCGCTGCGCTGCACGGGCTCGTCGACGACTGGGCGGTTGCGCCATTGCACTCGCCCCGCAGCCGCCCCGCAGCCGAATTGGCCACGGCACTGGCGAACCACGGCGCAGTGGTGAAGTCTTACGCCAGTGTCGACGCTGCCCTCGAAGGGCAATGCGCGCAGGCGACAGCAGATGACCAGATTCTGCTGTTCGGTTCGTTTTTCTGTGTCGCCGAGGCTCTGGAGTGGCTGGAGCGGCAGGCCCTGGAGGGGTGATTAGATGGCAGTGCTGGACAAAGGGATGAAGCAGCGCATGGTGGGTGCTTTGGTGCTGGTGGCCCTGGCAGTGATCTTTCTGCCGATGTTGTTCACTCGCCAGGACGAGATGCGCCAGGTGCATGTCGAGGCCCCCCAAGCCCCTGCGATGCCGGCTCTGCCTGAGGTCAAGGTCGACCCGGTGACCGTGCCCGAGCCGCAGCCGTTGGCAGAGGAGCCCGAGCAGCCGCCCGTGGTGGTCAACGAGTCCAGCGCACCAGCCAAGACGCCAAGCCAGCCCATCACGCCATCGCCGCAGACTCAGCCTCAAGCCCAGGCCCAAGCCAAGCCACAGGTCGCTGCGCCGACCCCTGCGACCGCTGCCAAGTCAACTGCGCCGGTCGCGACGGCGCCTGCAGCGTCGAAAATCGACGTCAATGGCTTGCCGGTGAGCTGGTCGATTCAGTTGGCCAGCCTGTCCAACCGGGCCGGCGCGGAAAACCTGCAGAAAACCTTGCGCAGCCAGGGTTACAACGCCTACATCCGCTCGGCAGGTGGCATGAACCGCGTCTATGTCGGGCCATTGATCGAACGTGCCGAAGCGGACAAGCTGCGTGAGGCGATCAATCGCCAGCATAAGCTCAACGGTTTCGTAGTGCGTTTCCAGCCCGAAAAAGGCTGACAAGACGGCGGCCTTGGCGGCGGCGGACCAACCGTCAATGGGCGCTACAGACGCCCATTCGCTCGGGCGTTTTCGCCAGGGTTCGAGTAACACCCAAGGCCTTGTGCAGGGCAGGCCAAATGCGAAAAACCTGACCCAGGGATCCACCTGACATTCCGCTTACTACCGGCCTTTGGCTCTGGTAAAATGCGCCGCCTCAAACGTCTGTAGGCAGCACCGTGGCCTTTACCCTGGTTGATTGGGCGATCATCGCGATCATCGCCGTCTCCACACTGATCAGTCTCAAGCGTGGCTTCGTCAAGGAGGCCCTGTCCCTGCTCATCTGGATCGTTGCAGGGGCGGTGGCGTGGATGTTCGGCGGGTCCCTTTCGGTGTACCTTGAGAGCTACATTCAGACGCCATCGATGCGCACCATTGCCGGCTGCGCCATTCTTTTCGTCGCCACCTTGCTGGTGGGGGCCATGCTCAACTTCCTGATTGGCGAGTTGATCCGGGTGACTGGGCTGTCCGGGACCGATCGGTTTCTGGGTATGGCCTTCGGCGCCGCCCGCGGCGCCTTGCTGGTGGTGGTGGCAGTCGGCCTGCTCAGCCTGGGGCCGGTGCAGCAGGACGCGTGGTGGCAGGAATCGCGCCTGATACCACAGTTTCTATTAATCGCCGACTGGTCGAAAAACCTGATTCTGGGTTTCACCAGTCAGTGGTCTTCCAGTGGGGTGATCAGCGCTCCGGCTGATCTTCCATTCAAGGAGCAGTTGCTCGGGCCGGCAAAGCCCTGAGCGCTGTTCGTTCAAGTTTCATCAAAGTAGGGGTTGCGTCGCATGTGTGGCATCGTCGGTATCGTCGGTAAGTCGAACGTCAATCAGGCGCTGTATGACGCGCTTACGGTCCTTCAGCACCGCGGCCAGGACGCTGCCGGTATCGTGACCAGCCACGACGGCCGGTTGTTCCTGCGCAAGGATAATGGCCTGGTGCGCGATGTTTTCCAGCAGCGCCACATGCAACGCTTGGTCGGTAACATCGGGATCGGCCACGTGCGCTACCCGACTGCGGGCAGCTCGACCTCGGCCGAGGCTCAGCCGTTCTACGTCAACTCGCCATACGGCATCACCCTGGCGCACAACGGCAACTTGACCAATGTCGAGCAGTTGGCCAAAGAGATCTACGAATCGGATCTGCGCCACGTCAATACCAATTCCGATTCGGAAGTGCTGCTGAACGTGTTCGCCCATGAGCTGGCCGTGCGTGGCAAGCTGCAACCGACCGAAGAAGACGTGTTCGCCGCCGTTTCCCACGTTCACAGCCGCTGCGTGGGCGGTTACGCGGTGGTGGCGATGATCACCGGCTACGGCATCGTCGGCTTCCGTGACCCGAACGGCATCCGCCCGGTGGTGTTCGGCCAGCGCCATACCGACGAAGGTGTGGAATACATGATCGCCTCCGAAAGCGTTGCCCTGGACGTGCTCGGCTTCACCCTGATCCGCGACCTGGCGCCCGGAGAGGCGGTGTACATCACCGAGGAAGGCCAGCTTTACACCAAGCAGTGCGCCGAAGCGCCGAAACTGCAGCCGTGCATCTTCGAGCACGTCTACCTGGCCCGCCCAGACTCGATCATCGACGGTATTTCGGTATACAAGGCGCGTCTGCGCATGGGTGAAAAGCTCGCTGACAAGATCATGCGCGAGCGCCCTGACCATGATATCGACGTGGTCATCCCCATTCCGGACACCAGCCGTACAGCTGCGCTTGAACTGGCCAACCGTCTGGGCGTGAAGTTCCGCGAAGGCTTCGTCAAGAACCGTTACATCGGCCGTACCTTCATCATGCCTGGCCAGGCCGCGCGCAAGAAATCCGTGCGTCAGAAGCTCAATGCCATCGAGCTGGAGTTCCGCGGCAAGAATGTGATGCTGGTGGACGATTCGATCGTGCGTGGCACCACCTGCAAGCAGATCATCCAGATGGCCCGCGAAGCCGGTGCCAAGAACGTCTACTTCTGCTCCGCAGCGCCTGCGGTGCGTTACCCCAACGTCTACGGCATCGATATGCCGAGTGTTCATGAGCTGATCGCCCACAACCGGACCACCGAGCAGGTGGGCGAACTGATCGGCGCCGACTGGCTGATCTATCAGGACCTGCCGGACCTGATCGATTCGGTTGGCGGCGGCAAGATCAAGATCGATCAATTCGATTGCGCGGTGTTCAACGGTGAATACGTCACCGGCGACATCGACGAAGCCTATCTCGACCGCATCGAGCAGGCCCGTAACGACATGGCCAAGGTCAAGAACCAGGCCGTCAGCGCGATCATCGACCTCTACAACAACTGATTGGGGAGCGACGGCATGACAGATCAATGGGATGCCGGGCGACTGGACAGTGACCTCGAGGGTGTCGGCTTCGACACCCTGGCGGTGCGCGCCGGTCAGCACCGTACACCGGAAGCCGAGCACAGCGAAGCGCTGTTCCTGACTTCCAGCTATGTATTTCGCACGGCCGCCGATGCTGCTGCGCGTTTTGCCGGCGAAACGCCGGGCAACGTCTACTCGCGCTACACAAACCCGTCGGTGCGCGCTTTCGAGGAGCGCTTGGCGGCGATGGAAGGTGCCGAGCAGGCGGTGGCGACTTCCACCGGCATGGCTGCACTGCTTGCCGTAGTCATGTCGCTCTGCAGTGCTGGCGATCATGTGCTGGTTTCCCAGAGCGTGTTCGGCTCGACCATCAGCCTGTTCGAGAAGTACTTCAAGCGCTTCGGCTTGCAGGTTGATTACGTGCCGCTGGTCGACCTGGCTGGCTGGGAAAAGGCCATCAAAGGCAATACCAAGCTGCTGATCGTCGAGTCGCCTTCCAACCCCTTGGCTGAACTGGTCGACATCAGCGCCTTGGCCGAAATTGCCCATGCCCACGGCGCCATGCTGGTGGTGGACAACTGCTTCAGCACGCCGGCGTTGCAGCAGCCGCTCAAGCTCGGTGCCGACATCGTGTTCCACTCGGCCACCAAGTTCATCGATGGTCAGGGCCGTTGCATGGGCGGGGCGGTAGCTGGCCGTGCCGAGCAGATGAAAGAAGTGGTGGGCTTCTTGCGCACCGCCGGGCCGACGCTTAGCCCGTTCAACGCATGGATCTTCACCAAGGGCCTTGAAACCCTCAAGCTGCGCATGCGCGCGCACTGCGAGAGCGCCCAGCGCCTGGCAGAGTGGCTGGAGCAACAGGATGGCGTGGAAAAGGTGCATTACGCCGGCCTGCCGAGCCACCCGCAGCACGCGTTGGCCAAACGCCAGATGAGCGGCTTCGGCGCGGTGGTCAGCTTCGAGGTCAAAGGTGGCAAGGAGGGCGCCTGGCGCTTCATCGATGCCACCCGAGTGATTTCGATCACCACCAACCTAGGCGACAGCAAAACCACCATCGCTCACCCGGCCACTACCTCCCACGGCAGGCTGACGCCGCAGGAGCGTGAAGCCGCGGGTATTCGCGACAGCTTGATCCGCGTTGCCGTTGGCCTTGAAGACGTGGCCGATCTGCAGGCTGACCTGGCTCGTGGGCTGGCGGTGCTTTGATGGAAATCACAGGCGGTGTACCTGGCCATAATGGTCGGGTTGCTCTGGTCACGGGTGCTGCGCGCGGCATCGGCTTGGGTATTGCCGCCTGGTTGATCTGCGAAGGTTGGCAAGTGGTGCTCAGTGATCTGGACCGCCAGCGCGGAGCTAAAGTGGCCAAGGCCCTGGGCGACAACGCCTGGTTCATCACCATGGATGTGGCCGATGAGGCCCAGGTCAGTGCCGGCGTTTCGCAGGTGCTTGGCCAGTTCGGGCGGCTGGATGCGTTGGTGTGTAACGCGGCAGTCGCCAATCCGCATACCCACAGCCTGGAAAGCCTCAGCCTTGCGCAGTGGAACCGGGTGCTAGCGGTGAACCTCAATGGCCCTATGCTGCTGGCCAAGCATTGTGCGCCGTACCTGCGCGCGCACAATGGCGCGATCGTCAACCTGACCTCTACCCGTGCCCGCCAGTCGGAGCCCGACACCGAGGCTTACGCGGCAAGCAAGGGTGGCCTGGTAGCCTTGACCCACGCCCTGGCGATCAGCCTTGGCCCTGAGATTCGGGTCAATGCCGTGAGCCCAGGCTGGATCGATGCCCGTGATCCCTCCCAGCGACGTGCCGAGCCTTTGAGCGATACCGACCACGCCCAGCATCCAGCGGGCCGGGTAGGCACCGTGGAAGATGTCGCGGCCATGGTTGCCTGGCTACTGTCACGCCAGTCAGGGTTCGTCACCGGGCAGGAGTTCGTGGTCGACGGTGGTATGACCCGCAAGATGATCTATACCTGAGCAGGCAGCGATCACCCGAAGGGACCGAAAGGTCCCTTTTTCGTTTTCCGCTTTTTTGAAAAAAATTCAATGGGGCTATTGACTTAGCTTCGGTACCTGCGTAAATTTCGCGGCCTCAGCGAAGCAAACGCAACAAGCAACATCGCGAGGGTGATTAGCTCAGCCGGGAGAGCATCTGCCTTACAAGCAGAGGGTCGGCGGTTCGATCCCGTCATCACCCACCACTTCCTGAGAGTGTTTCTAGTGCTTGAAGCTTCAAAGAAGCCGATAAGCCGGAGAGAAACGCACTGCGCAGCGGTAGTTCAGTCGGTTAGAATACCGGCCTGTCACGCCGGGGGTCGCGGGTTCGAGTCCCGTCCGCTGCGCCATTTTTCAGTAACAGATGGGTGCCAAACACCGGTCTGTAGCCAAAGGCAAAAGCCTGAGGCTGATCCCAGTTTCAATCAGGCGCAAGCCTGTACGATACGCAGCGGTAGTTCAGTCGGTTAGAATACCGGCCTGTCACGCCGGGGGTCGCGGGTTCGAGTCCCGTCCGCTGCGCCATCTTCGTTTCAAGGGCCCTAGAACACCTTGAAGCAAACGCAAATGAAGCGATCGAATATCGCTTTTTTTGTGCCTGCCCTAAGGCCATCGTGCTTCCGGGGTAGACCCAGGTTTCAATCGGGCGTAAGCCTGAGTGATACGCAGCGGTAGTTCAGTCGGTTAGAATACCGGCCTGTCACGCCGGGGGTCGCGGGTTCGAGTCCCGTCCGCTGCGCCATATTCGCTACAAGGCCCCTTGAACGCCTTGCAGCAACGAGAAAGCGACCTTAGGGTCGCTTTTTTCGTTTCTGTACTTGCTTGCGGTAACGATATTTACACGAACCTAACAGACTCTTCACCGATCAACGGTTCCTGTGGCTGCCTGCTGTGATGCACAATAGGCCTCTTTTAGACTCACCCGGACTTTGCAATGACTCGATCATCCGTCTTCAATGCGCTCGGGCTGGCCCTGGTGCTGGCGGGCGTGGCTGGCTGCTCTGCGAAGAAACCTGCCATCTACGAGCATGAGCATTTCGATGACTCGGGGACCTACTCGCGCAGCTTTGCGGTAAGTGACGCAGGGTCTTGCGAAGCGGCTCGTCGCGCTTTGCTCAGCCAGGGTTACATCATCACCAGTAGTGGCGCCAATCAGGTGATGGGCAACAAGAGCTTTCAACAGAACAGCGAAAACCATCTGCAGATCAGCTTCAATGTCACGTGCGCGCCAGACGTGAATGACGAAAAGCGTTCGACCATGTTCGCCAACGCCCTGCAGGACCGCTACAGCCTGAAAAAGTCCAACAGCTCGGCAAGCCTGGGTGTAGGGGTGCTTGGCTCGGTTTCCATGCCTATTGGCTCCAGTGACGACTCGATGGTGAAAGTCGCCAGTGAGACGGTCACGGCCGCCCAGTTCTATGATCGCTATTTCGCCCTGGTCGAAAGTTACCTGCCCAAACCCAAGAAGGCCGTCAAAGCCAAAGTCGAAACACCTGTGACCAAGCCCGAAAAGCTGGCACCCGATTTGGGTCTGCCTGAGCAGGCTGCAGCGGCCGCTGCTGCCAGCCCGGTGAGTGACGCTGCACCTGCGGTTGTGCCAGCCAGTGAAGCGGCGGCCTCCGCCCCTGTAACCACGCCTGCGCCCGCCAGTGAAGCCGCTGCCACACCGGTGGTCGATGACAGCCAAGGTTCGCAGCCGATTGCGCCGCCGGCGCAGCCCGCACCGATTCAGGTGGAGCAGGGCGCATCACCCGAAGCGGCAACCTCGCCATCGCTTTAACGCGTTGTTACAGGACTGTCGCTAACGCTTGGAACGCCTGCTACGTTTAGTACTCATAAGCTTGTCATCATTTCGTCACCGTGCCCGCTTAGGTTGATGACATGACTAACGAAGACAGATGAGAAGAGGACGCAGGACCATGGACGACTATCAGGAAGAGCTGCTCGAGTTTCACGCTTACGAACTGGATCCGCCTGAACCGGCTGACGACGCTACAGAGCTCTAGCCTGCTCGCCGCTGGCTGCGGCGAAACTCTCCCGGCGTAAGGCTTGTCCAGCGCTTGAATGCGCGCTGGAAAGCCTCTGCCGATGCAAACCCCAACAGATAGGCGATCTCCCCGAACGCCAGCTCCGTATCGCGTATGTAGGCCTCGGCGAGGTCGCGCCGCGTGTCATTGAGCAGGTCGCGAAAGCGCGTGCCTTCTTCAGCCAACTTTCGCCTGAGTGTCCAGGTGGGCAGCTGCAGTTGTAACGCTACTTCTTCCAGGTCAGGTTCTCGGCCTCCATTGAGTAAAGGGCCGAGCAAGTGGGTGATACGCTCGCCCAGGCTGCGAACGCGTGTGCGCTGGAGCATTTGTGCTTCACACAACTGCATCAAGTGCGCGAAGGTGCTGGGGCAGTGCTGAGGGTTCGCCTGCTCGAGCGTGCTGCGGGCAAGGCGCAAGCGGTTCCCGCTGGCGGCAAACTGCACAGGCGTGCTGCACAGGCTTTGGTAAGCGGCGGCATAGCCGGGGGCGTTGAATTCGAGCTCCAGTCGCTCGGCTTGCAAAGGTGCGTTTGTCAGTGCCCCCAGTTGAGCCAACCAGCCGGCTAATAGCGAATCGACCACAAAGCGGTTGTAGTCGTTATAGGGGCTGATCGAATAGAAGTGCAGCCAGGCGCCCTGGGCGTCTTCCTGGTAACTGGAGTGGCCACGGTAGTTGGCAGCGTAAAGAGGTTCGAACCGCAGCAGCGTACGTGCAGCGTCGCCTACCGTCGGGGCCTGTGCCGCAGTCACGCCGGCCAGCCCGGCCTGTGCAATGCGACTCAAACGCCCCATTCGCAGCCCGAGTGCCGGTTCGCCACTCAGTGCGATGGCGGCATGCCCAAGGTGCATATAGCGTGGGATCGACAGACGTGCCCCAGGCTCGGCCAGCCGCGCGGCATCCAGCCCGTATTGCTCAAGCAGGGGAGCCGGGTCATGGCCCAGCTCGAGCAGGGCTTCTGCCAGTGGTTGCACAAAGCCCACCGACAGATCGCCCAGACGTACCCGTGGGCGGCTCATGAGTTTATAGCCACAGGTTCAGCAGGCGCGCGCCGTGACTGGTGGAACCCGTCAACAGCTCGCCTGCCTGGTGGGCGAAGCCCTGGCCGTCGCTGCCCACCTCCCAGAATTGCCCGCGCATGAACACGCTCATACTGCTCACGCCGTCGCCGCCAACTTGGGTCAGGCGCTGCCAGGCGCTCTGTTCACTGACCTCGCCACGTTTGAAAGCCAGTGCGGCAGCGGCATCCTGATGACGATTGCCGCGCCAAGGTGCCTGCCAGCTACCTTTGCCGCTGAGAAACACCGGGTTGGCGATCAATTGCACCTGCTGTTGCTGCAGCTGACGCAGGTTTTCAGGATACCAGCTGTCACTGCCCACAAGCACCCCGAGGCGTCCGGCAGGGGTCTGCAAAACCTGTAATGGAAACGGGTGACCAGAGTGGATATACCGCCGTGTTTCGCTATCCGGGTATTGCTGGTGCTGGGGCTGACCCATGAGCGAGCCGTCGGCGGCGAATACCATGCTGCTGTTGAACAGCGGCCCCCGGCCGATGTGCAAAACCCCCTGCTCGACATAGGGTGCTGGCAGCACGATAGAGCCTGCCACCAAGGTAACGCCGAACTCTTTGGCAAGGCCGCCGAACAGCTGTTGGTAGTCGCTAGCCATCTGCTGCGCCTTCATACGCAAATGGGCGTCGGCACGCCGGTCATCGCCCCTGGCAGCGAGCATCGCCAGGCCATAGCGAAGCGGGTTGCTAAGCTCAAGCCATTGCTCGGCGTCGCGGTTGCGGGTGGCCTGATACAGCTCGTTCTTTTCGCCGCGCGCCCAAAGCCAAGTGCCGATGTGCTCTGGCAGCACCACCACCGTGCGCGGGCCTACCAGGCCTTGGTCGCGGGCCTGTTCCAGGTAGGCGGCAAGCTTGCGGTGCAGGCGTTGCAAATTCTGGTAGTCGCTGGGGAACAGTAATGGCTCGATACCGAGCAGGTTGCCCCGCTCGCCGGGCACCCCATGGTTGAGCGCCACCGCGATGCGCAGATCGGAAAGGTAGTGACCTTCAGGCCGCTGTTGAGTCCACAAGCCGTAGCCGCCGATGGCGGCAATCATCACCAGCGCCAGGGCGCCTGCCAGGAGTTTACGCATCGAGCGGTACAGCACCTTGAAAATGGCGGTGACCTAGGGTAGTCCTGCTGTGCGATTGGATCAATAAGTTGTCAGTTTCGATCATTGAGCCGTTTCAAACGGCTGTTTAATGTCGCAGCTAGACAACGACGGGCCCCGCCGAGGTGCCCGCACTCCGTGATCACGCCACCTTGGGAACCGAACCATGGCTGCCGACCGCTACCCACATCTGCTGGCCCCTTTGGATCTGGGCTTCACCACTTTGCGCAACCGTACCCTGATGGGCTCGATGCACACCGGCCTCGAGGAGCGCCCGGGTGGCTTCGAGCGCATGGCTGCTTATTTCGCCGAGCGCGCTCGCGGCGGTGTAGGCCTGATGGTCACTGGTGGCATTGCGCCGAACGATGAAGGCGGGGTGTACGCCGGTGCTGCCAAGCTCAGCACCGATGAAGAGGCTGAAAAACACCGCATCGTCACCGAAGCGGTGCATGCTGCAGGCGGCAAGATCTGCCTGCAGATCCTGCATGCCGGGCGCTATGCCTACAGTCCACGGCAGGTGGCGCCAAGCGCCATTCAGGCACCGATCAACCCGTTCAAGCCCAAGGAGCTTGACGAGGCAGGTATCGAGAAGCAGATCGCCGACTTCGTCAATTGCGCCGTGCTGGCCCAGCGGGCCGGGTACGATGGCGTTGAAATCATGGGTTCGGAAGGTTACTTCATCAACCAGTTTCTCGCTGCCCACACCAACCAGCGCAGCGACCGTTGGGGCGGCAGCTACGAAAACCGTATGCGCCTGGCGGTAGAGATCGTCACCCGGGTGCGCGAGGCAGTCGGGCCGAACTTCATCATCATCTTCCGCCTGTCGATGCTCGACCTGATCGAGGGTGGCAGCACCTGGGATGAAATCGAACTGCTGGCCAAGGCGATCGAGCAGGCTGGCGCGACCTTGATCAATACTGGCATCGGCTGGCACGAGGCGCGCATCCCGACCATCGCCACCAAAGTACCGCGCGCGGCATTCACCAAGGTCACCGCCAAGCTGCGCGGGGCTGTCAGCATTCCACTGATCACCACCAACCGCATCAACACCCCGGAGGTTGCCGAAGCAGTGCTTGCCGAGGGTGACGCCGACATGGTGTCGATGGCCCGGCCGTTCCTTGCCGACCCCGAGTTCGTCAACAAAGCGGCCGAGGGCCGTGCTGACCAGATCAACACCTGCATCGGCTGCAATCAGGCGTGCCTGGACCACACCTTCGGCGGCAAGCTCACCAGCTGCCTGGTCAACCCGCGGGCCTGCCATGAAACCGAGCTCAATTACCTGCCGGTGCGCACCGTGAAGCGCATCGCCGTGGTGGGCGCTGGCCCGGCCGGCCTGGCAGCCGCCACCGTGGCCGCCGAACGCGGCCATGACGTGACCTTGTTCGATGCCGCCAGCGAGATCGGCGGGCAGTTCAATGTGGCCAAGCGGGTGCCGGGCAAGGAAGAGTTCTACGAAACCTTGCGCTATTTCCGTAACAAGTTGAAAAGCACCGGTGTAGACCTGCGTTTGAATACTCGAGTGGATGTACAGACGCTAATAAACGCAAAGTTCGACGAGATCATCCTGGCTACCGGTATCGCGCCGCGTACACCGGCCATTCCCGGCGTTGAGCATGCAAAAGTCCTGAGCTACCTGGATGTACTGCTCGAGCGCAAACCGGTGGGCAAGTCGGTCGCTGTGATCGGTGCCGGTGGTATCGGTTTCGACGTTTCCGAGTACCTGGTGCAACAGGGCGTGGCCAGCAGCCTGGACCGCGAAGCGTTCTGGAAAGAGTGGGGGATCGACACCCATCTGCAGGCACGTGGTGGCGTGGCCGGGATCAAGCCAGAACCCCATGCGCCTGCGCGCCAGGTGTACCTGCTGCAGCGCAAGAAATCCAAAGTTGGCGATGGCCTGGGCAAGACCACTGGCTGGATTCACCGTACCGGGTTGAAAAACAAACACGTGCAGATGCTCAACAGCGTGGAGTACCTGAAGATCGATGACGACGGCCTGCACATTCGTATCGGCGAAGGTCAGCCGCAGGTTCTACCGGTGGACAATGTGGTGATCTGTGCCGGGCAGGAACCGTTGCGAGAGCTGCAGGACGGGCTGCTGGCCGCGGGGCAGTCGGTGCATCTGATCGGTGGCGCCGATGTGGCGGCTGAGTTGGACGCCAAGCGGGCTATCAACCAAGGTTCGCGTCTGGCTGCCGAACTTTGAATTCGCTGGGGTGCACAGCGCCCCCGTGGCTTTCCCTGTAGACTGGGTAGCATGTTTGAGCATCTACCCAAAGCCCCTCTTCAGCCACTGCACCTGCCGTGGCTGGCAAGCGCCGGCGTTCAGGCTGCAGTCCTGCGCCTGGATCTGATTGACCCGCTGATCAGCGGCAACAAGTGGTTCAAGCTTCGCTACCATCTGCTGCAAGCTGATCAAACCGGTGCCCCCGGCCTGATCAGTCTGGGCGGTAATCACTCCAACCACCTGCATGCCTTGGCTGCCGCCGGCAAACGCTTTGGTTTCGCCACCGTTGGTCTGTTGCGTGGCCACCCCCAGGAGACGCCTACGGTACGTGACCTCCAGGCATTGGGCATGACGCTGCATTGGCTGGGCTACGGTGGCTATCGGGCCCGCCATCAGGAAGGGTTCTGGCAGCCCTGGCAGGCCCGTTATCCTGGCTGGCACTGTATCCCGGAAGGGGGCAGTGGCGTCGAGGGTGCCCGAGGGTGTTCGCTGATCGTCGAGCAAGCCCGTGCTCAGGTGTCGGCCCTGGGGTGGTCAGGTTATGACGCCTGGTGGCTGGCGGCAGGCACGGGGACCACCCTGGCAGGGCTGGTACTGGCCGAGGCAGGCGCGCGCACCGTCCATGGCGCACTAGCGGTGCCCATGGACCACGGCGTTCCGGACTGTGTCGCCGAATTGGCTGGCAACCAGGGCTACCGGTTGCACGATGCCTGCCGTGGGGGGTTTGCCAGGTTCGATGAGCAGCTGTTGGCTTTCATCGCCCAGAGCGAGCAGCACAGTGGTGTGCCGCTGGAGGCGCTTTATACCGGCAAGGCCTTGCTGGCCCTGCACGATCAGGTCGAGGCCGGGCTGTTTGCGGCCGGGACTCGCCTGATCTTCCTGCACACCGGTGGCCTGCAGGGGCGGCGCGGTTACTTGTAGGGCAGCATGCGCTGCAGTGTGTTGTCGCGTTGTACGTAGTGGTGGTACAGCCCAGCCAACGCGTGCAGGCCGATCAGCCAGTAACCCCAACTCGCCACTCGTTCATGCCAGCCTTTGATGAACTTGGCCTGGTCCGGGTCCGGTCCAATCAGGTGAGGCAGTTCCAGCCCATAGAACGGCACAGGCTTGTCGGCAGCGCTGAGAATCAGCCAGCCGGCAAGCGGCAACCCGATCATCAGCAGGTACAGCGCCAAGTGCATCAGGTGCGCAAGGCCTGTCTGCCAGGCTGGCGGCTTGGGCACGATAGGGGGAGTCGGGTTGATCAAGCGTACGGCCAGGCGCAGCCAGACCAACACGAATACACTCAACCCGAGCATGAAGTGCAGGTCTTTCATCAAGTTTCGTTCGGCGCTGTCCTTGGGAAATATGCCGCGAAATTCCATACAGGCGTAAACAGCGGCCAGCAGCACCAACATCAGCCAATGCAGGGCGATGGACAGGCGTGCGTAACGGGGTGAAGGGGTGGATGAAACCATGATCGGTCCTCGTCATCAGGTTTAAGTGGCGCTCTTGATGGCGCTCTGGGTAGCACTCTAGATGCTTTTTGCAGCAGATATTTGCGCTAGGCCGGTGAAAATTGTGTTGTCTGGTGAATGCGGCCAATCATCGGGCACCAGAAATAGCCGCTCGGCTTCCTGCCAGGCGCCATCACCGTCCGGCTCCAGCCTGGCCAGCAACTGCGCGGGCGCCTGTGGCGCCAGCGCGGCCAACCAGGCTTGGAACTGCGTCGAGGACCATTGCGCATCAGCCTGCGCCCGTGCTGGCGCAAGCCAGGCGTGGCGTTGCAGCGGTTGCCAGACCTCGCCCGGCGTCGCTGCCCAATCCCGCCGGCGCATCCAGCGCCCGCGTAAATGAGCGGGGTGGGCACCAGCCGGTGGCTCGGCATGACCGGGGCTTGGGTAAAACAGGTAGCCGCCCAGCCACAGATGCGCCTGCACTTGGGTGACCCCGATGGCTGCCAACGCTTGGCGGCTGTGGGCATCGCGTGACATGGGCAACTGATGTGCGGCCAAGTGCGCCAGCTTGCTCCCCAGGCGATCATGACAGCCTGGCCCCAGCCAATTCGTAGCATCACCTGCGTCGCCCACGGTCGGCCCGAGATAGAGCTTGATCGCCAACTCCAGATGATGAGTGCCTTGGCCATCACGCAGCAGGATGTCCAGCTCGCCCAGGGTACGGCCCCCAGCCCGAATGGCAAGGTTGGATGCCAGCAGCTGCACGCCGGGCGCGTGGGTCAGGGCAAATTGCCAAAGCCCTTCGTAATACAGCCCGAGGCGCTTGCTGGTGATGGTTGCCAACCAACTGCGCAATGGCAGGTCATCGGCATCCAAGGCGCGTAACCAGTCGCACAGGCGTTGTGGGTCGCCCGCCCAAGCACTGCCCGCCAGCGGGTGGCGCTGGGGGCAGGGCGGTGCGCTCAGCAGTGGCGGCGACAGCAGCGTCCAGGCCAAGTCACGCACGGCAGGGCGGTGCAGGCAGCGGGGCAGTTCGTTGAGTTCGGCAAATGGCATCATGCTGCGAGCATAGCCGGTTTGCCGCTGCCCGGTCGTTTCGCCCATAATCGCCACATAGTCACCCCGCCGCAGAGCCTCCCAGGAGCCCCATGGAGCAATTTCGCAATATCGGTATCATTGGCCGCCTTGGCAGCTCGCAGGTGCTCGACACCATTCGCCGACTGAAAAAATTCCTTATCGAGCGCCACCTGCATGTGATTCTCGAGGACACCATCGCCGAAGTGTTGCCCGGCCATGGCCTGCAAACCTCGACGCGCAAGCTACTCGGTGAGGTCTGTGACCTGGTGATCGTGGTCGGTGGCGACGGCAGCCTGCTTGGCGCTGCCCGCGCGCTGGCCCGGCACAATGTACCGGTACTGGGTATCAACCGCGGCAATCTGGGCTTTCTGACCGACATCCGCCCCGATGAGCTTGAGCAGAAAGTCGCCGAAGTGCTCGACGGCCACTACCTGGTAGAAAACCGCTTCCTGCTTCAGGCCGAGGTACGTCGCCATCATGAGGCTATCGGCCAGGGCGATGCGCTCAACGACGTGGTACTGCACCCTGGCAAGTCGACGCGGATGATCGAATTCGAAATCTACATCGATGGTCAGTTCGTCTGCAGCCAGAAGGCCGACGGCCTGATTGTCGCTACTCCCACCGGCTCGACCGCCTACGCCCTGTCGGCCGGTGGCCCGATCATGCACCCCAAGCTCGACGCCATCGTGATCGTGCCCATGTACCCGCACACCCTGTCGGGCCGGCCGATCGTGGTCGACGGCAACAGCGAGCTGAAGATCGTCGTAGCCAAGGACCTGCAGATCTACCCGCAAGTGTCCTGCGACGGCCAGAACCACTTCACCTGCGCTCCCGGCGACACCATCACGGTCAGCAAGAAACCTCAGAAACTGCGCCTGATTCACCCGCTGGACCACAATTACTATGAGGTGTGCCGTACCAAGCTCGGCTGGGGCAGCCGCCTGGGGGGCAGGGACGACTGATGCTCGATCCGGCGCGCAGTTTCGACATCATCGGTGACGTGCATGGTTGTGCACAGACCCTCGAACGCTTGCTCGATGCCCTTGGCTACAAGCGCGTCGGCGGTGTATGGCGCCATCCATGGCGCCAAGCGTTGTTCCTGGGTGACATCGTTGACCGCGGCCCACGTATCCGCGAGGCCCTGCATATCGTTCATGACATGGTCGAGGCTGGGCAGGCCTTCTGCATCATGGGCAACCACGAGTACAACGCCCTGGGCTGGGTAACACCGGCCTTACCTGGTAGCGGCAAGTCGTTCGTGCGCGAGCATACCCCCCGCCACGCGCGGCTGATCGACGAAACCCTGACCCAGTTCGCCCACCACCCTGGCGACTGGCACGACTTTCTTCAGTGGTTCTATCAAATGCCATTGTTCGTCGACGCCGGGCGTTTCCGGCTGGTGCACGCCTGTTGGGATGCGCGGCTGATCGAGCCACTGCGCCAGCAGTACCCCGGCGGGGTTATCGATGAGCACTTCATTCAGTCATCGGCGGTGGCCGGTAGTTTTGCTGCCACGGTGTGCAACCGCTTGCTGCGCGGTACTGACATGCGCCTGCCTGATGGCCTGACGTTGACCGGTGGCGACGGCCTGACCCGAGCCTTCTTCCGCACCAAGTTCTGGGAAGAAGACCCACAAACCTATGGCGACATCGTCTTCCAGCCCGATGCGTTGCCCGAAAATGTTGCCCGCACCCCCCTGAGCCACACCGAAAAGAACGCACTGCTGCGCTATGCCGAGGACGAACCGATGCTATTCGTCGGGCATTACTGGCGCAGCGGTCGCCCTGGGCCGATCCGCGCCAACTTGGCCTGCCTGGACTACAGTGCGGTGCTGTACGGCAAGCTTGTGGCCTATCGGCTGGATGATGAAACCCGCATCGACCCGCACAAGTTCGTCTGGGTCGACGTCGAACGCCCGCAGGCCAACCCATGAATATCATCGAAGTGATGCGCTTGCCGCTGGCAGTTGACCTCAGCGGCTTCGTTAACCTGCTGCAGCGCCTGCAGGTGCCGCACCGGGTCAGCGAGGAGGGCGAGGACCAGGTGCTCTGGGCCCCCGACAGCATGGCTACGCAGGTGCGCGAGCTGTATCAGCGCTACCCCGATGGCAATGCCGACGTGGTGCAAGACGCCTCGGCGCAGATGACCACCCAGCCTTCGCTTGCCGAGCAGGCCAAGGCCTGCAAGGTGACTGCCACTGTGCTGGTGATGTGCCTTGTGGTCGCCGGCCTCACGGGCCTGGGCGACAACCTCAATGCCATCAGCTGGTTCACCTTCCTCGACTTTCGCGTGCAGGGTGACTACCTGCATTTCACGCCGCTGGCCCAAAGCTTGGCCGACGGCCAGTGGTGGCGCCTGGTGTCGCCCATGTTGCTGCATTTCGGTGTGCTGCACCTGGCGATGAACGGCCTGTGGTACTGGGAGCTGGGTAAACGCATCGAATTGCACCAGGGCCCCTGGAAGCTGTTGGGCCTCACCTTGCTGTTCAGCCTGGTGTCGAACCTTGCCCAGCACTACACCAGCGGCCCGAGCTTGTTCGGTGGCCTGTCCGGGGTACTGTATGGCTTGCTCGGCCATGTCTGGTTGTACCAGTGGCTGGCGCCCAACCCGTACTTCAGGCTGCCCAAAGGCGTATTGGTGATGATGCTGATCTGGCTGGTGATCTGCCTGAGCGGTGTGGTCGGCCAGCTGGGTTTTGGCCAGATCGCCAACGCCGCCCATGTGGGCGGGTTGCTCATCGGATGCCTGACCGGCCTCTTGGGTGGGGCGCTGGCCCGGCGTAAACTGTCGGCTTGAATCAGGAGACTGTATGTCCACTTTCGCGCAAATGATTGAAAACATCACCCCGGAGATCTACCAGAGCCTGAAGCTGGCGGTGGAAATCGGCAAATGGTCGGACGGCCGCAAGCTCACCGCCGAGCAGAAAGAGCTGTCGCTGCAGGCGGTGATCGCCTGGGAAATGAAAAACCTGCCCGAAGAGCAGCGCACTGGCTACATGGGCCCGCAGGAGTGCGCCTCGAAGTCCGCACCCATCGCCAACATTCTGTTCAAGTCGGACTCGGTACATTGATCGAAATCGCTCGTGGCTCTTTGAGCAAGATGTCCGTCAGCCTGCAGGCGCCTGTGGTGCAGTACAGCTTTCGGCTCGATGACACCCTGGTGCCGGTCAATCCCTTGATAGGCCAGCGTCTGCGTCTGCAATACCTTGGCGCCATCCACTGCAGCCATTGCGGTAAACGCACCAAGACCAGCTTCAGCCAGGGTTATTGCTACCCCTGCATGACCAAGCTGGCCCAGTGCGATGTATGCATCATGGCGCCGGAGAAGTGCCACTACGATTCGGGCACCTGCCGTGAGCCGTCATGGGGCGAGCAGTTCTGCATGACCGACCATGTGGTTTACCTGGCCAACTCGTCGGGTATCAAGGTCGGCATTACCCGCGCCACTCAGTTGCCCACCCGATGGCTCGATCAAGGCGCCAGCCAGGCGCTGCCGATCATGCGCGTCGCTACCCGCCAGCAATCGGGCCTGGTCGAAGACATTCTGCGCAGCCAGGTGCCAGACCGCACCAACTGGCGCACGCTGCTCAAGGGCGACGCCGAAGTGCTCGACCTGCCCGCGATTCGCGAGCAGATTTTCCACGCCTGCGCCGATGGCTTGCGCGAGCTGCAAGGGCGCTTTGGCTTGCAGGCGATCCAGCCGCTGGCCGATGCCGAAGTGGTGCACATGCGCTACCCGGTTCAGGCCTACCCGACAAAGGTCGTCAGCTTCAACCTCGACAAAGACCCGGTCGCCGAAGGCACGTTGCTCGGCATCAAGGGTCAGTACCTGATCTTCGATACCGGCGTGATCAATATTCGCAAGTACACGGCCTACCAGTTGGCCGTGCTCCAGTAAAAAGGACCTGCACATGCGTACCGAACAACCGCAAGTGATCTACCTCAAGGATTACCAGGCGCCCGAGTACCTGATCGACGAGACGCACCTGACCTTCGAGCTGTTCGAGGACCACACCCTGGTCCACGCGCAATTGGTCATGCGCCGCAATCCGGCGCTTGGGGCTGGCCTGCCGCCATTGGTACTGGACGGCCAGCAACTGGAGCTGTTGCGCGCCTCGCTGGACGATCATGAACTCGACGCGGGCGAGTTCCAGCTCGACGCCGACAGCCTGACCGTGCAGCCCAAGGCCGAGCGTTTCACCCTCGACACCAGCGTGAAAATTCACCCCGAGAGCAATACCGCGCTGGAAGGCCTGTACAAGTCCGGCAAGATGTTCTGCACCCAATGCGAGGCCGAGGGTTTTCGCAAGATCACGTATTACCTCGATCGTCCGGACGTGATGAGTACCTTCACCACCACCGTGATCGCCGAACAGCATCGCTACCCGGTGCTGCTCAGCAACGGCAACCCGATTGGCAGCGGGCCGGCCGAAGATGGCCGTCACTGGGCCACCTGGGAAGACCCGTTCATGAAACCGGCCTACCTTTTCGCCTTGGTGGCTGGCGATCTTTGGTGCGTCGAAGACAGTTTCACGCGCCAGTCTGGCCGTGATGTCACCCTGCGCATTTATGTCGAGCCCGAAAACATCGACAAGTGTGACCACGCCATGGTCAGCCTGAAGAAGTCCATGCGCTGGGATGAAGAGGTCTACGGTCGCGAGTACGATCTGGATATCTTCATGATCGTGGCGGTCAACGATTTCAACATGGGCGCCATGGAAAACAAGGGCCTGAACATCTTCAACTCCAGCTGCGTGCTGGCCCGTGCCGAAACGGCTACGGACGCTGCCCACCAGCGAGTCGAGGGGGTTGTCGCTCACGAGTACTTCCACAACTGGTCGGGCAACCGTGTGACCTGCCGCGACTGGTTCCAACTGTCGCTCAAAGAAGGCTTCACGGTGTTCCGCGATGCCGAGTTCAGTGCCGACATGAACTCGCGTACCGTCAAACGCATCGAGGATGTGGCTTACCTGCGCACGCACCAGTTCGCCGAAGACGCCGGCCCCATGGCCCACCCCGTGCGCCCGGAAAGCTTCATCGAAATTTCCAACTTCTACACCCTGACGGTGTATGAAAAGGGCGCAGAAGTGGTGCGAATGGTCCGCACTCTGCTGGGCGCCGAGGGGTTCCGCAAAGGCAGCGACCTGTACTTCGAACGCCACGACGGCCAGGCGGTGACAACCGACGACTTCATCAAGGCCATGGAAGACGCCAATGGCGTCGATCTGGCCCAGTTCAAGCGCTGGTACAGCCAGGCCGGTACTCCGCGCCTGGAGGTCAGCGAGGCCTATGACGCTGGCGCCCAGACTTACAGCCTGACCTTCCGTCAGAGCTGCCCGCCGACGCCTGACAAGGCCGAGAAACTTCCGTTCGTGATACCAGTGGAATTGGGCTTGCTCGATACCCAAGGCAACGATCTGGCGCTGCAACTGGTCGGGGAAACAACGGCCGTTGGTCATTCGCGGGTGCTGTCGGTGACCGAAGCCGAGCAGACGTTCACCTTCCAGGGTATCGCGAGCAAACCACTGCCTTCGCTGCTGCGTGGTTTCAGCGCACCGGTCAAGCTGAGCTTCCCCTATGACCGCGACCAGCTGATATTCCTGATGCAGCACGACAGCGACGGCTTCAACCGCTGGGAGGCGGGCCAGCAGCTGTCGGTGCAGGTGCTGCAGGAGTTGATCGGCCAGCATCAGCGCGGCGAAGCACTGGCGCTCGACCAGCGCCTGATCACGGCCTTGGGCACGGTACTGGGCAACGAATCGCTGGACCCGGCCATGGTTGCCGAAATGCTCTCGCTGCCTGGCGAAGCGTATCTGACCGAGATCAGCCAAGTGGCCGACGTCGATGCCATCCACGCCGCCCGCGAATTCGCTCGCCAGCAGATCGCCGAGCAGTTGTTCGATGCGCTGTGGGCGCGCTACCAGGCCAACCGCGACGTGTCGCGCAGCACCGCTTACGTGGCCGCCGCCGAGCACTTTGCCCGCCGCAGCCTGCAGAACATCGCCCTGTCTTATCTGATGCTGACCGGCAAACCTCAGGTGCTCAAGGCGACCCTGGAGCAGTTCGAACAGTGCGACAACATGACCGAACGCCTGACGGCGCTGGCGGTGCTGGTCAACTCGCCGTTCGAAGCTGAGCGCGCTGAGGCCCTGGCAAGCTTCGCCGAGCACTTCAAGGACAACCCATTGGTCATGGACCAGTGGTTCAGCGTGCAGGCAGCCAGCACGCTGCCAGGCGGGTTGGCGCGGGTTAAAGCGTTGATGCAGCACCCGGCATTCACCCTGAAAAACCCGAACAAGGTGCGGGCGCTGATCGGTGCCTTTGCCGGGCAGAACCTGGTCAACTTCCACGCCGCCGATGGTTCCGGATATCGCTTCTTGGCGGACCTGGTGATCGAGCTCAATGCGCTGAACCCGCAGATTGCTTCGCGTCAACTGGCACCGCTGACCCGCTGGCGTAAGTATGACGCTGCCCGGCAGGTGCTGATGAAGGGTGAGTTGGAGCGGATTCTCGCCTCCGGGGAGCTGTCCAGTGATGTCTATGAGGTGGTGAGCAAGAGCCTGGCTTGAGGTTTTGTAACCGCAACTGACCGCTTCGCGGGTAAACCCGCTCCAACAGAGACCGCCCAGGCTTTGAGGCCTGGGCCAGACCTGCTGGGGCGGGTTTATCCGCGAAGCTGTTTAGCGGTTAACAAAACATAACGTCCCGCACGTTGTAATCCTTCAAACTTCCCCGATACGATCCCCACAAGCCTCTAATGCAGGCCTTTCACAGCACGGACCCATCAAAAACAAAACAACAGGGGATGGTCATGAAGCAGCGGGTGATGACGCAGGCCAGGCGTGGTGCCTGGCCGTCGGCGGCCGGCGCAATGCTGGCGCTGGTACTGGGAATATGGGCCGACAGCGCGCAGGCCGCTGCTGCCGATGAATACTCCACCGAATCCGTCAAGGCCAGCCAGAGCCTGCTGATTGGCGCGACCCATGCCGGCAAGCGCCTTGTGGTGGTCGGTGATCGTGGCCACATTCTGTTTTCCGATGACCAAGGCATCACCTGGACCCAGGCCCGGGTGCCCACCCGGCAATTGCTCACCGCCGTGTTCTTCCTCGACGACAAGCGCGGCTGGGCGGTGGGTCACGATGCGCAGATTCTTGCCAGCAGCGACGGCGGCGCTACTTGGACCAAGCAATTCGAAGACCTGGCCCGCGAAGCGCCTCTGCTCGATGTCACCTTCCTCGATGCACAGCATGGTTTTGCCGTGGGCGCCTATGGCGCGCTGCTGGAAACCCGCGACGGCGGCCAGCACTGGCAGGACATCGCCGAGCGCCTGGACAACCCCGACCAGTTGCACCTCAATGGCATCGCCCGCGTGCGCGATGCTGGCCTGTTCATCGTCGGTGAGCAGGGCGGTATGTATCGCTCCAGCGACGAAGGGCAGAGCTGGACCAAGGTGCAGGGCCCTTATGAAGGCTCGCTGTTCGGCGTGATAGGCACCGCCAAGGCGCAGACGCTGCTGGCTTACGGGCTACGCGGCAATCTGTTCCGCTCAAGCGACTTCGGTGACAGTTGGCAGCCGATCGCCCTCAAGGTCGCCCGTGGCGAGCTCGAATTCGGCCTGGCAGGCGCTACGCTTGTCGAGGATGGCAGCCTGGTACTGGTCGGCAACGGCGGCAGCGTGCTGCGCAGCATCGATGACGGGCAGACGTTCAGTGTCTACAACCGCAGCGACCGCATCGCGCTGGCCGGTGTCACTGGCCTGGCCGACGGCGGCCTGTTGCTGGTGGGGCAGGGTGGCGTACATCTGGCCAGTGCCGACGGTGCGCAGCCTGCGGCTAAGCAGGTGCGCCCATGACCAGCAGGGAGAGCATCACCATGCACCCGCATCATCAGGACAAGGCGACTCTGCTAGAACGCCTGATCTTCAACAACCGCCCGGTGGTCATCGCCCTGTGCCTGCTGGTGAGCATTTTCCTGTTCTGGCAAGCCACGCAGATCCGCCCCTCGACCAGTTTCGAGAAAATGATCCCGCTGCAGCATCCATTCATCGAACAGATGATGGCCCACCGCAGCGACCTGGCCAACTTGGGCAACACCGTGCGTATCTCGGTCGAGGCGGTCAACGGCGACATCTTCGACAAGGACTACATGGAAACCCTTCGCCAGATCCATGACGAGGTTTTCTACATTCCAGGCGTCGATCGCGCCGGGCTCAAGTCGCTTTGGAGCCCGAGCGTGCGCTGGAGCGAGGTGACAGAAGAAGGGTTTTCAGGCGGTGAGGTGATCCCCAATACCTATGATGGGTCACAGCAGAGCCTGGATACCCTGCGCGACAACGTGCTCAAATCTGGCCAGGTTGGGCGCCTGGTGGGTAACAACTTCAAGTCCAGCATCGTCGACGTGCCGCTGCTTGAAAGCTTCCCTGACCCCAACGACCCCGGCAAGCAGGTCAAACTCGACTACCAGCAGTTCTCGCACCAACTTGAAGAAAAGATCCGCGACAAGTTCCAGGCGCAGAACCCCAACGTCAAGATCCACATCATTGGCTTTGCCAAGAAGGTCGGTGACCTGATCGACGGCCTGGTGATGGTGGCGATGTTCTTCGGCATCGCGCTGGTGATTACCTGGGTGCTGCTCTACTGGTTTACCTGGTGCATCCGCAGCACCATCGCCGTCCTCATCACCACCCTGGTGGCAGTGGTCTGGCAACTGGGCCTGATGCATGCGGTCGGCTTCGGCCTGGACCCTTACTCGATGCTGGTGCCGTTCCTGATCTTCGCGATCGGTATTTCCCACGGTGTGCAGAAGATCAATGGCATCGCCTTGCAATCCAGTGATGCGGACAATGCCTTGACCGCCGCCCGGCGCACCTTCCGCCAGTTGTTCCTGCCTGGGATGATTGCCATTCTTGCCGACGCCGTCGGGTTCATCACCCTGCTGATCATCGACATCGGGGTGATCCGCGAGTTGGCCATCGGCGCGTCCATCGGGGTGGCGGTGATCGTGTTCACCAACCTGATCTTGCTCCCGGTAGCGATTTCCTATGTTGGCATCAGCAAGAAGGCCATCGAGCGCAGCAAGAAGGACGCTACCCGCGAGCACCCGTTCTGGCGCCTGTTGGCGAACTTCGCCAGCGCCAAGGTGGCTCCAGTGTCGATCGTTCTGGCCTTGATCGCGTTCGCAGGTGGCCTGTGGTACAGCCAGAACCTGAAGATCGGCGACCTCGACCAGGGCGCGCCAGAACTGCGCCCGGACTCGCGCTACAACCAGGACAACAACTTCATCATCAGTAACTATTCAACCAGCTCCGATGTGCTGGTGATCATGGTCAAGACCCCGGCTGAAAGCTGCTCGGTCTACTCGACCATGGCGCCGATCGACGAGTTGATGTGGACCATGCAGAACACCCCAGGCGTGCAGTCGGCGATCTCCTTGGTAACCGTTTCCAAACAGGTGATCAAGGGCATGAACGAGGGCAGCCTGAAATGGGAAACCCTGTCGCGCAACCCGGACATCCTCAACAACTCCATCGCCCGCGCTGACGGCCTGTACAACGCCGACTGTTCGTTGGCACCGGTGCTGGTGTTCCTCAACGACCACAAAGCCGAAACCCTGGAACGGGTGACAGCCGTGGCCAAGGCGTTCGCCGACAGCCATGACAAAGAGGGCCTGCAGTTCCTCCTGGCGGCAGGTAATGCCGGTATCGAGGCGGCCACCAACGAGGTCATCAAGTCGGCCGAGCTGACCATCCTGATCCTGGTTTATCTGTGCGTGGCGGCGATGTGCATGATCACCTTCCGCTCGTTTGCTGCAACACTCTGCATCGTGCTACCGCTGGTACTGACGTCGGTGCTGGGGAACGCCTTGATGGCATTCATGGGCATTGGCGTGAAGGTCGCTACCTTGCCGGTGGTGGCCCTGGGCGTGGGCATCGGCGTGGACTACGGCATCTACATCTACAGCCGGCTGGAAAGCTTCCTGCGTGCCGGGCTGCCGTTGCAGGAAGCCTACTATCAGACCCTGCGCTCGACGGGTAAGGCCGTGTTGTTCACCGGCCTGTGCCTGGCGATCGGCGTGTGCACCTGGATCTTCTCGGCCATCAAGTTCCAGGCCGACATGGGCCTGATGCTGACCTTCATGCTGCTGTGGAACATGTTCGGTGCGCTATGGCTGCTGCCAGCACTGGCGCGGTTCCTGATCAAGCCTGAGAAAATGGCAGGTAAGCAGGGCGGTTCGATCTTCGCCCATTGATGCATCACCGGGGGGCCGCAATGCGGCCCTCAGGTTATACTGCTGGCTCATTTCTCTACGGTACTCCCATGTCCCCCCTCGCTACCGCCCTCACTTGCTGCGACATGCTCCTGATCGATGGCCTGCATGCCTTCGAGTTCACCTGCGACGAATCGGGCCTTTCCATCGAATGCATGGACGGCCGCCAGCACCGCCGCTGGTCGTTCACCCCGGAGCAGGTCGCGGCCGCTGTAGGCGAAGGTGATCAATGGCAACTCAGCGATGCCCAGGGCGAGCATCGTCTAGTCTGTATGAGTGCCTTTCGCGCCCCGGATGAAGACGATGATGAACCGGACCTGGACCAGCCTGCTGACCGCTAGCCTGATGAGCCTGACAATCACCGCCAATGCTGCCACCTTGCTCGTGGGCAGCTACACAGACGGCCAGAGCCAAGGCATCTATCGCTATGCCTTCGATCCCAAGACCGGCCAGATTGCCTCGCCGCCGCTACAGGTCGTTGACAGCGTAAGCCCGTCCTGGCTGGTGCTCTCAGCGGACCATCGCCAGCTGTTTGCTGTCAACGAAACGCCTGACGGCAAGGTTTCCAGCTTCAGTATCGCTGCCGACGGGCAGATCAAGTTGCTGAACCAGGTGAGCAGCCGGGGCGATGAGCCAACCCACGCCAGCCTCAGCCGCGACCAGCGCTATCTGTTCGTCGCGAACTACGCCGTCGCCCCCGACCCCGGTGGCAGTTTGGTGGTTATCCCGGTGGCCAAGGACGGCAAGCTCCAGGACGGTATACAGCAATTGCGCCATGCACCCAGCGGCGTCAACCCTGAGCGCCAGGCCGGCGGGCACGTTCACTCGCTGGTACTGTCGCCGGACGGCCAACATGTGTATGCCTGCGACCTTGGGGCCGACAAGGTGTTCATTTACCGCTATGACGGCGCCAGCCCCGACCAGCCGCTGAGTGCGGCGGTGCCGGCGTCGGTCGACTTGCCGCCTGGCAGTGGGCCGCGGCACCTGCTGTTCGATGCCAAGGGCCGGCATGCCTACCTGACGCTGGAGATGAGCGGCGAGGTGGTAATGTTCGACGTCAAGGACGCCGTGCTGCAGGCGCGTCAGCGCCTGCCGCTTACCGATCAGCAGGATGCCGCCGCCAAGGCTTCCGGCGGGCTGCACTTGTCGGCCGATGGGCGTTTTCTCTACGTGAGCAACCGCGGCACAGCGAATGAGATCGTGGTGTTCAGCGTAAACAAGGACGACGGTCAGCTGACGTTGCTGCAGCGCCATTCGGTGCAAGGCGATCACCCGCGGGAGTTTGCATTGGACCCCAGCGGCAACTACCTGCTGGTGGCCAACCAGAAAAGTAACCAGATCGTGGTCATGCGCCGTGACCTGCGCAGCGGCATGCTCGGCGAGACGGTGCAGACCTTCGCGCAGGATGCGCCATCGGATCTCAAGTTCGTCGAGTAACCATCGATAGCGGTGATAAACCTTAGCAGTGCAATGAATTTCTGCAGCGGATCTGGGCGGCGTACGTTTGACCCAAGGCCCAAGTGGCTCAACGTCAAACTCTATAAGTCGAGGTCCGCCACCATGAACTTCAATCTGTTCCCCGTCATCGCCGCATCGGCCATTTCTGCTTCTGTGGTGTTGCCAGCCCATGCCCATGCCGACGGCATCAAGGCAACGGCAACCCACAGTTACACCCAGCAGTACCTGCGCCAAAGCGCTACCTTCTATGCCGCTTTGAGTGGCAAGCACAGCCACTGATCTGGCCTGCGGGTAAACCCGCATCAGCAGGAACCAAGCTGCAGCAGAGCAGGTTCTAGCGAGCCATCACTGACGTGAACAGCTGCGAAGCCAACCACCCCGCCAGCCAGCTGCGCACACGCGGATAAGCCGCCTCGGCGAACCACTGCGGTTCGACCCCGGCAAACTGGCGCACCAGCGGAAGCAGGGCGGCGTCGGCCAGGCTTGGATGATCGGCCAGCAAATACGGCCGGCCCTCGAGCAACTGTTCAAGCTCCGCCAGCCAATACTCCCCCTGCTGGCGGTAGTGCTCGCGGGTATGCTCAGGGTAACGCTCGGCATATTTGTACAGGTTCACCTGTGCCTTGAACGTGCTGTCGTTACGGGCTATCAGGGCTTGGGCATGCTGTGCGGCAGCGGGGTCGGCCAACAGGCGCCAGTCCTGTGGATCGTGCTGCTCGAGCGCCCAGCGCATGATGTCCAGGCTCTCATCCAGTACACCTGCCCCAGTATCGAGCACCGGCACCGTGCCCTTGGGCGACAGAGCCAGCAGTGCTGCAGGCTTGTTTTTCATCGCCACCTCGATTACCTGCACCGTGCAGCCTGCGTAGCGTAGCGCCAGGCGTGCACGCATCGCCCAGGGGCAGCGGCGGAATGAATAGAGGATCATCCGCACACCTGCACATCGCTCAACCCATTGCCCTGGCGGCGCACCTGGATCTGCACTGGGATCCGTTCGTGCATTTCCTGTACGTGGGAGATGACCGCGACCTTGCGTCCCTGTGCCTGCAAACCGTCAAGGGCATCCATGGCCAGTTGCAGCGACTCGGGGTCCAGGCTACCAAACCCTTCATCGATGAACAGCGATTCAATGCGCAAGGTGCTCGAGGCCATCGAGGCTAGGCCCAGGGCCAATGCCAGCGAAACCAGGAATGTTTCACCGCCAGACAGTGAGTGCACCGAGCGCAGTTCATCGCCCATTTCGGTATCCAGCACCAGCAGACCCAGGGCGCTGCCACCACGCTTGAGCCGATAACGACGCGCCAATTGGCGCAATTGGGCATTGGCGTGGTGCAACAGCAAGTCGAGGTTGTAGCCTTGGGCGATTTTGCGGAACACATCGCCTGAGGCCGAGCCGATCAGCGCGTTGAGCCGGGCCCAACGCTGCCACTGGGTGTAAGCCTGCTCGATTTCTGCCGCCAGCACCTGGCTCGCCTGCTGGCGGCGTTGGTCATCGGCTTGCTGCGCGCGCAGTTCGGCGCAGAGCTGTTCATGCTCGGCCAGGCGTTGGCGTATCGAGCCCAGGGCGAGCTCAAGCTCTTCGACGGTCGCCTGCACACTCATCTGCGCCGCGTGCTGCTCTAGCCGTTGCGCCCGCTCCTGAAGCAATACGCGGCTCTGTTCGAGAGTTTTCTCGGCCAGTTGCAGGCGCTGGCGTAGCTCGCTCAACTGGCCTTCGTCGATGGCTAGCAGGCGATCGAGCCCAGCGTCGTCGAGCTCTGGGTGCGCTGCGCGCCACTGGCTGATATCGCCTTGCAGCTGCTGGCATTCATCGTTCAGCGCCTGCTGTTGCTGGGCGGTGGCCTTCAGCTCACTTGCCAGTTGCACGCCCTGTGTGCGCAGTTCCTGAAGGCGCTGGGTGGTTTCTGCATCGGCGGCGCGGGCTTGTTCGAGCTGGCTGTCCAGATGCTGTTGCCAGGCTTCGGCGCTGGCGTGCTCGGCCAGCAACTCGGTCAAGGCGGCCTGGGCCTGCTGGTTTTGCGTGTCGAGTTCGGCGAGCTGCTGCTGCGCCTGCGCCAGCGCCTGAATGCGCAGCTGTTGCTGGTCGCGCAGTTTGTCCAACTGTTGCTGGCGCGCCTGCAGCTCGCCTTGTTCGTCCTTGCGCTGCTCCAGTTGCTGCAGGCGTTGGGAGATCTGCTGGTCGAGGGCCATGAAAGCGTTGGCTGGGTCATCGCCCAAGGCCTTGAGCACATCGCCTGGCAGCACACCTGCCAGGTCATCGAGCCCTTGTTGCAGCAGCCGTTCATCGCTGGCCATTGCCTGGTGCTGTTGGTCCAGATAACGCTGGGCCTGCTGTTGGGCCTGCTCGGCTACCTGCAATTGTTGGTTCAGGCGGGCGGCATCTTTTTGCAGGGCGAGCAGGGTGCTTTGACGTTTCTCGTCCTTGCCGATTTCCTCCTCCAGGCGTCGTAACTGGCTGTCGAGCCAGGCGCTGCGGGCCTTGTCGGCTTGCGGCGCGAGCGCGGGCCAGAGGCTATGGGCTTGCAATTGTGCCAGCAGTGGCTGCAACTGCTCGCTGATGGTCTGCTGCTGTTGCTGATGGTCCTTGAGCTGGGCGTTCACCACACCGAGTTGAGTGCGCAGCTCAACCAGTTTGCCGTTGAGGGTTTCGACCTGCTTTTGCGCGGCGTCCTCTTCAGCCTGATCATGGCGACCGAGGCTTTGCAGCAGTGCGTCGGGCTGGTGAAACGGATGATCGGCACTGCCGCACACTGGGCAGGGCTCGCCATCGCGCAGTTGGCCGCGCAGTTCTTCGACGCTGGTGTTGCGTGCCAGTCGCTGGCGTTGCAGCAACTGACGGGTAAGATCGAGCGCCTGTTCGGCCGCTTCGAGCTCAGCCTTGGCCGCGGTCCCTTCGCCAATGAGCTGCTGGCGCTGTTGCATGGCTTGCTGCTGACGTTCACGCACGGCATCCAGCTGTTGGCGCAGTTCCTGTTCACGGCCATGTAGGCGTGATAGCTCCTCGACGGCGCGTTGTTGCTTGCGGTTGTCCTGCAGCATGTTGCCGAGCAGGTCGATCTGTTCGGCCAGTGCTTGGGGTTCAGCCTTGGCTTCGCGGAACAACAGCTCGAGCTGCTCACGTTCAGCTTGCAGGTGTGCGTTGGCCTGACTGGCTTGAGCCTGCAGGGCCGGTAGCTCCTCGCGGCCCTTGGCCAGGCGGCCGCCAATCAACATCACTTGCTTGAGTTGTGGCAGGTAGGCCTGCCAGGCATTGGCCAGGCCAGCCAGATGCTGGCTGTCGACCAGGGCGGCGTCGATCATCGCCAACTGTTGTTCGCAACGCTGCTGCTGTTGCTCGGTTTGCAGCAGGTGCTGCTGCCCGTCGGCCACCTGCTGTTCGGCAAGCTGACAGGCAGTTTGCTGCTCGAGCTGCTGCTGGCCGAGGCGGGCCAAGGTGTCTTGGCCTGCGAACGCCTGGCGTAGGCGCGGCGCACTTTCGCTGTGCAGGGCCTGGCTGTGGGCCAAGGCTTCACGGGCGGCTATTTGCGCCTGCTCCAACGCCGCGGTGTGTGTCTGCAGCTCCAATTGCTGGCGTTGCTGTTCGGTGAGCTGCTCGGCCAGCGGGGCCAGTTGCAGGCGCAGCATCTGCTGGCGGTGGAATTGATGCCGCTGCGGCGCCAGGCGCTCGAGGCGCTGCAAGTCCATGCGCTGGTCGGCCAGTTGCTGCCAGCTTTGCTCGGCAGCTTGCAGGCTGGCCTGGGCTTGGGCGTGCTGAGTGTTCAGCTGACGTTGTTCAGCGAGCCAGTTGCGCTGCTGCTCCAGCTGACGCTCACCGGCCTGGTCGGCCTTAAACTGCTGCAACGCCTGCTCCAGGCGCTGGTCGAGCTCAGCGCGCGCTTGAGCGGCCATCGGCAGCAGATGGCTGGCGCGCTCTTTGAGGGCATTGTGGGTTTCGGCGGTTTCCCGGGCCTTGCTGAACGCACGCTGGCCCAAACGGGTATAGATGGAGGTGTTGGTGAGCTTTTCCAAAAGCTCGCTGCGCTCTTTGTCATCGGCCTTGAGGAACGCGCCGAACTCGCTCTGGGCCAGCATCACCGCACGGGTGAACTGCTCGAAATTCAGGCCCAGGCGGGCTTCGATCAATTGCTTGTATTCGCTCTTGCCGCTGCCCAGCACCTGTTCGCTGTCGAGGTCATACAGGCTCTGGCGGCTGAGCTGGAGCTTGCCGTTGGCCTTGTCGCGGGCGCGGTTGGCTTCCCAGCGCGCACGGTAGCGATGGCCATCGATGCCGATGAAATCAACTTCGGCAAAGCCGCTACCGGTCCCGCGACGCAGGAGGTTGCGCGGGTCCGATGTAGGGATCTCGCCTTCGCCGTCCGGTACCTTCGCTTCACGGGCGATATCGTTCAGGCGCGGCACGGTGCCGAACAAGGCCAGGCACAAGGCATCGAGCAGGGTGCTCTTGCCGGCGCCGGTCGGCCCGGTGATGGCGAACAGGCCGGCACTGGCCAAGGGCTCGGTGGTGAAATCGATGTCGACTGGGCCGGCCAGGGAGGCCAGGTTCTTCAGGCGGATGGCGAGAATCTTCATGGCTGTTCCTCTTGCAACTGAACGTCCTGCAACAGCAGAGCGAAGTCGGCCAGGGCCTGCTCGTCGGCGGGGCTGCCATAGGCCTGCTCCCAGGCGCGGCTGAACAGGTCCTGTGGGGTCATCTGCGCCAGCTCGACGAACACCTGGTCATCGTCTTCTGCAGGGCCTTTGCCTGCATATTCGGTACTGATGCGGACCAGCCTAACGGCCTTGCCATGCAGGGCGCCCTCAATTTGCTGGCGCAGGTCGGGCTGCGGTTCATCCAGCCTTACCCGCACTTCCAGCCACGGCTGGCGGTTGGGGTCATCGAGCAGGTCGATCACTGGCAACTCGGCCAGTTGTTCCAGCAATTCGCCCAGCGGCGCCGGGCCGACCCGCTGCAGGGCCACGGCGCGGGGTACCGGGCGAGCTTCGACGCTGACCAGTTCGCTGCCTTGGAACTCGACTTCAAGCACTTGGTGCGGGTAGCTGATTTCGGCGAACGACAATGGGATCGGCGAGCCACTGTAACGGATACGGTCTTCGCGGTTGACCTTCTGCGGCTTGTGCAGATGGCCGAGTGCGACGTAGCTGATCGATTTATCGAACAACTTGGCCGGCAGGGCCTCGGCGTTGCCGATGATCAGGCTGCGCTCGGAGTCCTCCGACACGGCTGCACCTGCCATGTGCGCATGGCTGATGGCGATCAGGGCTTGGTCTTTCTTGCGTTTCTTCTGCGCCGCCCCGATCAGCTGTTGATGCACCTGGGTAATGCCTTGCAGGTAGTCGTCGCCCAACTGCGGGCCAGTGACTTCAGCCGGGCGCAGAAAGGGCAGGGCCAGGCACCAGGCAGCGACCTTGCCGCGGCTGTTGGTGAGCGGGATCAGCAGGCGGTCGGCATCGAGCTGGCCTTCGTCGAGCCATTGCACCCGGCCCAGCGCGTGGGTGCGTAGGCGGCGCATGAGGGCGGCGGGCAGCTCGATGCGCGAGCCCGAATCGTGGTTGCCGGCGATCATGACGATCTGCAGCTTGGGCTGCTGCTCGTGGGCCTGGACGATGAAGTCATAGAGCCGTTCCTGGGCTTTGACCGGAGGGTTGACCGTGTCGAAGATGTCCCCGGCGATCAGCAGCGCGTCCGGCTGGCGAAGGTGCAGCTGGCCGAGCAGCCAGTCAAGGAAGCAGGCGTGTTCGAAGTCGCGTTCCTGGCCGTGCAGGCTTTGGCCAAGGTGCCAGTCGGAGGTGTGAAACAGACGCATGGATGACCTGTCGATGTCGAGTCAGCAAGCCGGGGCTTGGCGTGAATGGTGGGCTTTGCGCAGCCGGGTATGGTAACCCAAGGCCGGGCGGCGCTCGATCTCACAGGCGCTGAAAATCCCAAGGCGTGCACCTCTGCGCCACACCCCTCACTTGGGATAAAGCGGCGGTAAGCTCCCACCGTCACCCGCCGGCAACAATACCTGCTCAGCCGGCGGAATCGTCCTGATCGCGCGCCACAGATCCTCACCCTGCCAGTACTGGCCACTTTCGCTGTACAACGCCCCGTTCAACCCATCCAGCGCATCGGACAGCGGCACGAAGCGCGCAGCCATCTCGGCCAATGTTTCAGGCTGCTGCCGCGCCCAGGCATCCAGGGCCTGGCGGGTAGCCTGCGGGTCGTTGGCCTGGGATGCGCGTTTCAGGTCGTCCAGCAAGGTGCGAGGGCTCGGGCCGTTCTGCGCAGCACGTAATACCGCCGGTTGCGAGCGGGCGCGCCACCAAAGAGCGAACCCCATGAGCGTGGTCAGGGCGAACACCAAAGTCGCCAGCTGCCACGGCCAGATCAGGTGGCTGGCTGCGTTGTTATCCGCGACCGGGGTGTCGGCGCTCAGTGCCGGGTTATCCTGCACATCCAGAGTACGCGCTGGCAGGCTGCTGTGCTCAAGGTGGTCTTCACGCGTGTTCCACCAGGTGATTTCCAGGGCTGGCAGGGCCAGTTTGCCGCTGTGGGTCGGCACCAGCGCTTCACGTTCCTCGCGGTTGGCAGTCATGCCCCGTTCGCTGATCTCGTTGCGTAGCAGCGGTTGGTCCGGATAGCGGCGCAAGCCGACGATTTCGGTGGCCGGCAACTGTGGCAGCTGGGTGCTGGACAAGCCCTGCGCGCGCAAGGTGATACTACGGGTCAGCGAGTCGCCAATCTGCGGTGGCTGGTTGGCTGGGTCGGGATTCCAGTGTTCTTCCAAGGTCAGCTCGCGTGCCGGTAGCCATGGTGCACTGGCAGGCCAGGCGCTGGGGATCGGGCGAACACTAAGGTGCAGTGGCAGTGAGCTGACCTGCACTTGGCGGCCAGCGCGGGTAGTGCCAGCCGGCTGCTCGCCGTTGTCGGCGGCGGTGGCGGTGAAGGTCAGCGGGGGGATATCCAGGCTACCGCTTTGCTGGGGATACACGGCGTAGCGGGTTTCGATCACCCCGTGGCGTATGCCGTTGATTTCTTTCTCGTAGGTGCGCGACTCCCCCAACGGTTCCACCTTGGCGTTGTCCAGCTGCAGCGGGCTCAAGGTGCTGTCATCGTACAGCGACACCGAATGGTAAATGCGCAACGTCAGCACGGCCTGGGCCTGGACGTAGACCTCATCGCTGTCCAAGGTGGCTTCGATGAAGACTTGCGAGGCGGTTTCGGGGCGGCTGGCGTCGGCTTGCACCACCTGCACATCGATGGGCTGGCTCTGCGACTGGCCCAGTTGCAGCTCAGGGATTCGCAGGCTGCCGCTGCGCTTTGGCAGCAAGGTGATGATCCAGCGGGTGCTGGCCCGGGTTTCACCATCCAGCGTATGCAGGCTGTTCAACTGGCGTGTGCCACGCACTTCGAAGTCGTCTTCCAGCGCGTGCAGGTCGGGCTTGCCGAACTGGGTCACATCTTGGCTTTCCAGGGTCAGCTCAAGGGTTTCGCCAGCCTCCAGGCGCGTGCGGTCAACACTAGCCTGCAGCGTAGGAAGGGCATGGGCCATGACGGCCCAAAACAGACTCAGAACAAAGACGCCGAAGCGACTCATCGTGTTTTTTCCTGATGCAATTGCTGTTCATACCAGAACTTGCGCCGCAGCAGCTCCGCCGGATTGTCGGGGATCTCGCGCAGCCATTGTTCCAGGGCCTGGCGCTGTTCGGCATCGAGGTTGCTCGAGTCCGGGCGCTGGGGGGGCTGGGTGACACTGTCGTCATCGCCGCCCTGGTTGCCAGGGGCTGCCTGGCTGTCGTTGTTGCCGTCACCGGCATGCTCGGTTGCGGCTTGTTCTTCGTTGCCTGGCGTGCCTTGTGCGGGGTTACTGGCCGAGCTGCTGTTGCCTTCAGTTTCGCTGCCAGGGGTGCTCTGCGCATCGCTGTTGGCAGGTTGATCTTGCGCCTGGCCCTCGCGTTGCTGCAGCAACTGTTGCACCAGTGCCTGATTGGCCAGCGCCGGCTGCAGGTCGGGCTGCCGCTCCAGGGCCTGTTCGTAGGCATCCAAAGCAGCCTCCAACTCGCCGCTGCGGGCCAGGGCATTGCCTCGATTGTAGTGGTCGGCAGCGCTATCGCCCTGAGCGAAAGCCTCGGCGGCGCCGGCGAAGTCACCGGCCTGGTACAGCGCCATGCCACGCCATTGCGGGTCCCGGAAGTGCTGTGCGGCCTCGGCAGGGCGTTGCTTGTTCAGCAGCTGTTGGCCCTGCTGGTCGGGGCGCAGCCACAAATCGTTGAACTCCAAAGCCTGGCTGGGCTGTGGCAGGGCCAGCAGCAGCGGCAGACAGAACAGCCAGCCGCGCCGTCCGGCGCAGGCGGCCAGTAGCAGCAAGGGCAGCAACAGCCAGTGGCCCTGGTCGGCCCAGCTGTCCAGTTGCAGGGTCTGGTCAGCATCGCGCAATTGCCGCGGATTGTCGAACAGCCCCAGGCCGCGCAGGTCGAGGTCATCAATACGGGCGTGCCGGTAGCGCCCGCCGGTGCCATTGATGAAACCTTTGAGGCTGGCGCTGTCGAGCCGCGGCACGAGGATGCCACCCTGGTCATCCTTGAGGAATTCTCCGTTGGGCTGACGCACCGGTGCGCCGTCGCGTGTGCCGATGCCCAGCATCAGCAGGCTTGGACCCTGACGGCCTAGAGCCTGGGTGATGCCTTGGCGCTCGGCTGCGCTGAGCGCCGAGCCCACCAGCAACAGGCGACCCTGACCCAGGCCGCTCTGGGCCAGCAGTGCCAGGCCTTTCTGTACGGCCAAATCGGCGCGCTGCCCGGGTTTGGGCATGATCGATGGGTCGATGGCCTCCAGCAGGTTGCGCGTGGTGCTCAGGTCATCCGACAGCGGCACCAGGGTGTGTGCGCTGCCGGCATAGACCACCAGCGCGGTCTGGCTATCGTTGCGATGTTCGAGCAGATCGAGGATCTTGCGCCGGGCCTGTTCCAGACGGTTGGGGGTCACATCCTCGGCAAGCATCTGCGGGGTCAGTTCGAGCAGAATCACCAGCGGATCGGCCGGGCGCTGACGGGTTTCTTCCAGGCGCTGCCAACTCGGGCCCAGCAGGGCTAGCACCACCAGCAGCCAGGCCAAGCCCAGGGCCACCCAAGGTAGCTTGCTGTTACTGCCGCTGCCGCCGCCGAGCAGTACCGGCTGGAACGCCACTGGCAGAATCATCTGCCAGCGCCCGGCGCGTTTGCGCCGGTGCCATAGCTTGAACAACAGCCAGCCGAGCAGAGGGACTACCAGCAGCCAGAGGGGGCGCAGCCATTGTGGCCATAGATCGATCATCGCCGTTTCCTCAGGCGCAAGCGTTTCAAGCGTTGCCGCCATTCTGGATGGGGCTGCAGGAAGCGCGGTCTGCGCAGCACCTTGTGCAACCAGTTATCGGGCCACTGCACTGCCATCACCAACAACACGCTGAGCAGCAAAGCCAAGGCCAGGGGCCAGGCATACAGCGCTTTGGCCGTGCGCGCCTGGGTCGGTTGCTGGGCCACAGGCTCGAGCTGGTCGAGGGTGTCACCGATGGCGTTCAGCTCAGCGCCATCATGGGCACGGAAGTAGGCGCCATGGGTGATGTCGGCAATTTCCTTGAGCGAGGCTTCGTCCAGGTCCAGGCTCGGGTTCAGGCCAAGCAGGCCAGGGGTGCCGCTGGCTTGCGGGTTGGCGCCGATGCCGATGGTATAGATTCTTACTCCTTCCTGGGCTGCCAGGCGGGCGGCGGTCAATGGGTGGATCTGCCCGCCGTTGTTGGCACCATCGGTCACCAGTACCAGCACCCGGCTTTGTGCCGGGCGTTGGCGCAGGCGTTTGACCGCCAAGCCGATAGCGTCGCCGATGGCGGTGTTCTTCCCGGCGATGCCGATTTGCGCCTGGTCCAGGAAGGTCCGCACCGTGCGGCGGTCGAAGGTCAGTGGAGCTTGCAGGTAGGCCTGGCTGCCGAACAGGATCAGCCCCACCCGATCGCCTTCGCGATCTTGCATAAAATCGCCCAACAGTGCCTTAACCAGGTCGAGCCGGCTTACGTCTTCGCCTTTGAACTGCATGTCGGGGAAGTCCATCGAACCGGAGACGTCCACCGCAACCAGCAGATCACGGCCACTGGCCGCCACCGGCACGGGCTCGCCGAGCCACTGCGGGCGGGCCGCGGCCAACAATAGCAACAGCCAGATCACCATGTACGGCGCCTGTTGGCGCAGGGTTGGCAAGTTCAGGCGGGCGCGGCGACCGGCCAGCCCTTCCAGCTCGTTGAGGAAGCCAACCTTGAGCACCGGCTCGCCACTGTCAGCGGCAGGCAGTAACAGGCGTAACACCCAGGGTAGCGGCAGCAACAGGAAGATCCACGGCCAGGCCAGTTCAAACATGTTTGCGGATCCAGGTTTCCACCGCCTGGCTGAGCCCGGCGATGGCTTTGTCATCGAGCTTGCACTCAGGCTTGTAGGCGCCTTCGACCAGCACCATCCAGCGGGTCAGGCCGGCAGCCGGGCAGCGGTTGTCGAGAAAGGCCAGCCACTGCCGGCCGTTCAAGGTATGGCTGTTGGCGCCAGGGTAGTGGTTGCGGCACAGGCGCTTGAGCAAGGCGTTGATCTGTTGCAGCCAGGCGCCGGCCGGTGCGCCGTCGTAGGGGCGAGGCAGGCGCGCGAGTTCGGCCAAGGCCTCCACCCGCACCGGGTCGAGCGGCAATTCGGCGCGCACCACCGGGCGTTTGCCCGGCCGCCAGCGGCGCAACCGCCACAGTCCCCAGCCCAGCAGCGGCAGTAGCGCAAGTAACAACCACCAACCCGGCGCGGGCGGCCAAAGGCTGATCGCTGGCGGCGCGATCAGGGGCTGCAACTGGTCCAGCGGGTTCATTGGTCACTTCCTGGGCGCTGAGCGTTCAGGTACGCGCGCAATTGCTCGATCATCTCACTCTGGGTACTCAGCGGCATCAACACCACACGAAGTTTCTGCGCCATCAGCTCCCACCGCTCGATCCGCGCTTCAGCCTGCTGACGGTAAGCCTGGCGCAGGTTTGGGTCCAGGGTGTCGAGCTCAAGCTGTGCGCCACGCTGGGCAAAGCGCAGCAGGCCGGCAGCGGGCAGGGCATGGTCCAGAGGGTCGGACACTGGCATCAACAGCAGGTCGCAGTGGCGCGAAAGCATGGCCAGGTGCTGTTCGGCCTGGGCACTGAGCGAGCGTTCGTCGCAGATGACGATGGCCAGGCTGCCGGGGCGCAGCACTTCGCGGGCCCGGCGCAAGGCCAGGCCAAGGCTGTCGGCCTGGGGCGCAGCTTCGGTATGCAGTGCCTGGTTGACCTTGGCCAGGCGGTTAAGCAGCTGCAGCAGGCTCTGCTTGCTGCGCCGAGGCTTGATCTCGTGATGGTCGCTATCGCCGAACACCAGGCCGCCGATGCGGTCGTTGTGACCCAGCGCAGCCCAGCCGAACAACGCTGCCGCTTCGGCGGCAAGCACAGACTTGAACATCAGCCCCGAGCCAAAGAACAGGCGCTGGCTCTGTTCCACGAGGATGAAGATCGGCCGCTCGCGTTCTTCGTGAAACAGCTTGGTGTGCGGTTCCTGAGTGCGCGCAGTGACGCGCCAGTCGATGTTGCGCACATCGTCACCGGCCTGGTAGACGCGCACCTGGTCGAAGTCGACGCCGCGCCCGCGTAGCTTGGAGTGGTGCAACCCCACCAGCGGGCTGCGCTGGCCAGGGCGGGAAAACAACTGAATCTCACGCACCCGGTGGCGCATGTCGATCAGTTCGGCAAGGCCGATGCGTATGCCGGGTTCGGCCTGCTGCGTGGTGGGCATGGGTCAGGCGACGGCCACGACGTCGAGGATGCGCTGGACCACGCGGTCCTGGTCCACCCCTGCCGCCTCAGCTTCGAACGAGAGGATGATGCGGTGGCGTAGCACATCGAACAGCACCGCCTGAATATCCTCTGGGCTGACGAAGTCGCGCCCGGCCAGCCAGGCGTGGGCGCGGGCGCAGCGGTCAAGGGCGATCGAGCCGCGGGGGCTTGCGCCATAGGCGATCCAGTCGGCCAGCTCGGTGTCGAACTTGGCCGGGGTGCGGGTAGCCATGACCAGCTGGACCAGGTACTCCTCCACCGCGTCTGCCATGTAAAGGCCGAGGATTTCCTTGCGCGCGGCGAAGATTGCCTGCTGACTGACCCGGCGCTCAGGTTTCACTTCCCCGCCCAGTGCTTCACCACGGGCCTGGGCGAGAATGCGACGCTCCACGGCAGCGTCGGGGAAGCCGATTTTCACATGCATCAGGAAACGGTCGAGTTGGGCTTCGGGCAGCGGGTAGGTGCCTTCCTGCTCGATCGGGTTCTGGGTGGCCATGACCAAGAACAGCGGGGAAAGATCATAGGTGCTGCGGCCCACGCTGACCTGGCGCTCTGCCATGGCTTCGAGCAGTGCCGACTGGACCTTGGCCGGGGCGCGGTTGATTTCGTCGGCAAGCACCAGGTTGTGGAATATGGGGCCTTGCTGGAATACGAAGCTGCCGGTTTCCGGGCGATAGATTTCAGTCCCGGTGATGTCGGCCGGCAGCAGGTCCGGGGTGAACTGTATGCGGTGGAACTGTGCCTCGATGCCTTCGGCCAGCTCTTTGATGGCTTTGGTCTTGGCCAGGCCAGGGGCACCCTCGACCAACATGTGGCCGTCGGCCAACAGCACGATCAACAGCCGCTCGACCAGTTTCTCCTGGCCTAGGATCTGTGAGGAAAGAAAGGTGCGTAGCGCGATCAGCGCTTCACGGTGTTCCATCGGCGGCGGTTCCTGGGTTCGCGCCAGGTCGCGCACGACCTGGCAGGGGGTGATACTTTAATCTATCCAGGGGGGCGCCGACCAATGGCGGCCGGGAATTTTATCGCTGCCAAGTGGGCTGGGCACCCGGCAGGCGTGGGCAGGTGCTCAGAGTTCGCTGACCAAGCTGCCGGTGCCATCGAGAATGTTGCGCAGGGTCAGCGCCACTTCTTCCAGGTCAGTCCCTGTCGAGGTCAGCACGATCTCCAGCGTGTCATCCCCTTTGAGCGCATCACGGTCCCCGGCGGCCACCTCGATCAGCAGGCGTTGCGCGCTCAAGGTCACCTTCAGCCCGTCGAGGGTCGACGGCTCGTCATCCAAAGTCAGGTCGACGGTGTCTTCGTCAGGGTAGCGAGTCAGCAGAAACATCTGCCCCTTGTCGCTGTGGCAGCACAAGGTCGCCATGTTGTCTTCCTCGTCATCGCAAGGGGTGGCGAACAGCAAGGCGGTGTGGATTTGCATTAGGACGACTCGGGTCAAGGGGATTGAGCGGGAATTCTGACAGCCTTGCACGCATCCATAAACGTAAATTGCCAGCCCTTGACCGAAATTGTCGCAGCCTCGCAAGCGGTAATGACCGCTCAGTCGTTAAGCTTCGCCAAGCCCGAACGTGGATGGCACGTTCGATGTCTGGTTTTTTGCGTCCGGCTTGCCACGGGTTGGCTATGGTTGATCGGTACAAGGCGGACGTGCACGACGCTACAACCAATACAAAGCCCAAGCGGAGTACCACAGATGGCGTTTTTCACCGCAGCCAGCAAAGCCGACTTCCAGCATCAACTGAAAGCGGCCCTGGCGCAGCACATCAGCGAACAGTCCCTGCCACAAGTGGCGCTGTTCGCCGACCAGTTCTTCGGCATCATCTCCATGGACGAGCTTACCCAGCGCCGGCTCTCGGACCTGGCCGGTTGCACCCTGTCGGCATGGCGCATCATCGAGCGCTTCGACCCACAACAGCCGCAGGTGCGGGTGTACAACCCCGACTACGAACGCAATGGCTGGCAGTCCACCCACACTGTTGTGGAGGTACTGCACCACGACTTGCCGTTCCTGGTGGACTCGGTGCGTACCGAGCTCAATCGCCGCGGCTACAGCATTCATACCCTGCAGACTACGGTGCTGAGCGTGCGCCGGGGCGCCAATGGCGAGTTGCTCGAGCTGCTGCCCAAGGGCACCCAGGGTGAGGGCGTAGGCCACGAATCGCTGATGTACTTGGAGATCGACCGCTGCGCCAACGCTGCCGAACTCAGCGTGCTGGCCCGCGAGATCGAGCAGGTGCTGGCCGAAGTGCGCGTGGCGGTCGCTGATTTCGAACCGATGAAAGCCAAGCTGCGTGACGTCGTTGCCCAGGTGGAAAACACCGCCTATGGCCCCGCCCAGCACGAGAAGGGCGAGGTCAAGGCATTCCTTGAATGGCTGCTGGACAACCATTTCACCTTCCTCGGCTATGAAGAATTCACCGTCCAGGCTGACAGCTCCGGCGGCCAGATGGTTTACGACGAGCAATCGTTCCTGGGCCTGCCGCGTCGTTTGCGCGTGGGCCTTACGGCTGAAGAGCTGCGCATCGAAGACTATGCGGTGGCCTATCTCAACGAGCCGTTGCTGCTGTCTTTCGCCAAGGCCGCGCTGCCCAGCCGTGTACATCGCCCTGCTTACCCGGATTATGTGTCGATTCGCCAGTTGGGCGAGGACGGCAAGGTCATCAAGGAACACCGCTTCATGGGCCTGTATACCTCGTCGGTGTACGGCGAGAGTGTGCATGCCATCCCGTACATTCGCGTCAAGGTCGCCGAGGTGGAGCGCCGCTCAGGTTTCGATCCCAAGGCGCACCTTGGCAAAGAGCTAGCCCAGGTGCTGGAGGTGCTGCCGCGCGACGATCTGTTCCAGACCCCGATCGACGAGCTGTTCAACACCGTGATGTCGATCGTGCAGATCCAGGAGCGCAACAAGATCCGCGTGTTCCTGCGCAAAGACCCTTATGGCCGCTTCTGCTACTGCCTGGCTTACGTGCCCCGAGAGATCTACTCCACCGAGGTGCGGCAGAAAATCCAGCAAGTGCTGATGGAGCGCCTTAAGGCCAGCGACTGCGAGTTCTGGACGTTCTTCTCCGAATCGGTGCTGGCCCGTGTGCAGTTGATTCTTCGGGTCGACCCAAAGAACCGCATCGATATCGATCCGCAACAGCTGGAAAACGAAGTGATTCAGGCCTGCCGCTCGTGGCAGGACGATTACTCGGCGCTGGTGGTGGAAAACTTTGGCGAAGCTCAGGGCACCAACATCCTCGCGGACTTCCCCAAAGGCTTCCCCGCAGGCTACCGCGAGCGCTTCCCGGCCCATTCGGCCGTAGTCGACCTGCAGCATGTGCTCGCGTTGTCGCAGAGCAAGCCACTGGCGATGAGCTTCTATCAGCCGCTCACGCGCCTGGGTGAACGCCTGCTGCACTGCAAGCTGTATCACGCCGATACACCGCTGGCGCTGTCGGATGTTCTGCCGATTCTGGAAAACCTCGGCCTGCGGGTGCTCGGCGAGTTTCCCTACCGCCTGCGCCACGCCAACGGGCGTGAGTACTGGATCCACGACTTCGCGTTCACCTACAGCGAAGGCCTGAGCCTGGATATCCAGCAGCTCAACGACGTTCTGCAGGATGCTTTCGTCCACATCGTCAACGGCGATGCCGAAAACGATGCGTTCAACCGCCTGGTGCTCACCGCCGGCCTGCCATGGCGTGACGTAGCTCTGCTGCGCGCCTATGCCCGCTATCTCAAGCAGATCCGCCTGGGCTTCGACCTCGGCTACATCGCCAGCACCCTGAACAACCATACCGATATCGCTCGTGAGCTGACGCGGTTGTTCAAGACTCGCTTCTATCTGGCGCGCAAGCTGACCGTCGATGACCTGGACGATAAGCAACAGCGCTTGGAGCAGGCGATTCTCTCGGCTCTGGACGAGGTGCAGGTACTCAACGAAGACCGCATCCTGCGCCGCTACCTCGACCTGATCAAAGCCACACTGCGTACCAACTTCTATCAGCCCGATGCCAACGGCCAGAGCAAGTCGTACTTCAGCTTCAAGTTCAACCCGCGGCTGATCCCTGAACTGCCCAAACCGGTGCCGAAGTTCGAGATATTCGTTTATTCGCCACGGGTCGAGGGCGTGCACCTACGCTTTGGCAACGTCGCCCGTGGCGGCCTGCGCTGGTCGGATCGTGAGGAAGACTTCCGCACTGAAGTCCTGGGCCTGGTCAAAGCCCAGCAAGTGAAGAACTCGGTCATCGTCCCGGTGGGTGCCAAGGGCGGGTTCCTGCCGCGCAGGCTGCCGTTGGGTGGTACCCGCGACGAGATCGCCGCCGAGGGCGTGGCCTGCTATCGCATTTTCATCAGCGGCCTGCTGGATATCACCGACAACCTCAAGGATGGAGGCGTGGTGCCGCCGGCCAACGTGGTACGCCACGATGATGACGATCCGTACCTGGTGGTGGCCGCCGACAAGGGCACTGCGACCTTCTCCGACATCGCCAACGGTATCGCCATCGATTACGGCTTCTGGCTGGGTGATGCTTTCGCATCCGGCGGTTCGGCCGGGTATGACCACAAAAAGATGGGTATCACCGCGCGCGGTGCCTGGGTGGGTGTGCAGCGTCACTTCCGTGAACGCGGTATTAACGTGCAGCAGGATCCGATTACCGTAATCGGCGTCGGCGACATGGCCGGTGACGTGTTCGGCAACGGTCTGTTGATGTCTGACAAGCTGCAGTTGGTGGCAGCGTTCAACCATCTGCATATCTTCATCGACCCGAACCCGGACCCAGCTACCAGCTTTGCCGAGCGCAAACGCCTGTTCGACCTGCCGCGTTCGGCCTGGACCGACTACGACACCAGCATCATGTCCGAAGGCGGGGGGATCTTCCCACGCAGCGCCAAGAGTATCGCCATCAGCCCGCAGATGAAGGAGCGCTTCGCCATCGAGGCGGATCGGCTGACTCCGACCGAGTTGCTGCATGCCCTGCTCAAGGCACCGGTGGACCTGCTGTGGAACGGTGGTATCGGCACCTACGTCAAGGCCAGCAGCGAGAGCCATGCCGATGTTGGCGACAAGGCCAACGACGCGTTGCGGGTCAATGGCAACGAACTGCGTTGCAAGGTGGTAGGCGAGGGCGGCAACCTCGGCATGACCCAGCTTGGGCGTGTCGAATTCGGCCTCAATGGCGGGGCTACCAATACCGACTTCATCGATAACGCCGGTGGCGTGGACTGCTCCGACCACGAGGTCAACATCAAGATCCTGCTCAATGAAGTGGTGCAGGGTGGCGACATGACCGAGAAGCAGCGTAACCAGCTGCTGGGCAGCATGACCGAGGAAGTGGGCAGCCTGGTGCTGGGCAACAACTACAAACAAACGCAGGCCCTGTCCCTGGCAGCGCGCCGCGCCCGCGAACGGATCGCCGAATACAAGCGCCTAATGGCTGACCTGGAAAGCCGTGGCAAACTGGACCGGGCCATCGAGTTTCTGCCTTCCGAAGAGCAATTGGCCGAGCGCCTGGCCGCAGGCCATGGCCTGACCCGGGCCGAGCTGTCGGTATTGATTTCGTACAGCAAGATCGACCTCAAGGAGCAGTTGCTCAAGTCGCTGGTGCCGGACGACGACTACCTGACCCGTGACATGGAAACCGCTTTCCCGCCGTCGCTGGTCAGCAAGTTCGCCGACGCCATGCGTCGTCACCGCCTCAAGCGTGAAATCGTCAGCACCCAGATCGCCAACGACCTGGTCAACAACATGGGCATCACCTTCGTCCAGCGTTTGAAGGAGTCCACCGGCATGAGCCCGGCCAACGTTGCCGGGGCCTATGTGATCGTGCGCGACATCTTCCACCTGCCGCACTGGTTCCGCCAGATCGAGGCGCTGGACTATCAGGTGCCGGCAGATATCCAGCTGACCTTGATGGACGAGCTGATGCGCCTGGGCCGCCGTGCTACCCGCTGGTTCCTGCGTAGCCGGCGCAACGAGCAGGATGCAGGGCGCGACACTGCGCACTTCGGGCCAAAGATCGCCCAGCTGGGGCTCAAACTCGACGAGCTGCTCGAAGGGCCGACCCGCGAGCGCTGGATGGTGCGCTACCAGAGCTTTGTCGACGCCGGTGTACCCGAGCTGCTGGCGCGCATGGTTGCAGGCACCACCCACCTGTACACCCTGCTGCCGATCATCGAAGCCTCGGATGTGACCGGCCATGACCCGGCTCAGGTAGCCAAGGCCTTCTTCGCCGTGGGTAGTGCACTGGACCTGACCTGGTACTTGCAGGAAATCAGCAACCTGCCGGTGGAAAACAACTGGCAGGCCCTTGCCCGCGAGGCATTCCGCGACGATATCGACCTGCAGCAGCGAGCGATCACCATTTCCGTGCTGCAAATGGCCGATGCCCCGCAAGACATGGACGCACGGGTGGCGCTGTGGGCCGAGCAGCATCGGGTGATGGTCGAGCGCTGGCGTGCCATGCTCGACGACCTGCGCAATGCCACGGGTAACGACTATGCGATGTACGCGGTGGCCAACCGCGAGCTGGTCGACCTGGCAATGAGTGGGCAGGCGGCGGCGGTGCCGTCCTAAAACAAAGCCCCGGCAGTGATGCCGGGGCTTTTTTTTATTGCTATAGCGCCTCTTTGGCAGGCTTACTTGAACCTGCGCTCCACACCTTTTTCCACCAGAATTTTCGCCGAAATCTCTTCCACCGAAAAATGCGTGGAATTGATGTTGGGGATGTTCTCACGGCGGAACAGGCTCTCCACCTCGCGTACCTCGAATTCGCACTGGGCAAAGCTTGAATAGCGGCTGTTGGGCTTGCGCTCGTGGCGGATGGCGGTCAGGCGGTCGGGGTCGATGGTCAGCCCGAACAGCTTGTGATGGTACTTCTTCAATACCGCCGGCAGTTGCAGGCGCTCCATGTCGTCTTCGGTCAGCGGATAGTTCGCTGCGCGGATACCGAACTGCATAGCCATGTACAGGCAGGTCGGGGTCTTGCCACAGCGTGACACGCCCACCAGGATGAGGTCGGCTTTGTCGTAATAGTGAGTGCGTGCGCCGTCGTCGTTATCCAGGGCGAAGTTCACCGCTTCGATGCGCTCCATGTAATTGGAGTTGCCGCCGATTGAGTGGGATTTGCCCACCGAATACGACGAATGGGCAGTCAATTCCTGCTCGAGCGGGGATAAAAACGTCGAAAAGATGTCGATCATGAACCCGTTCGACGTCGCCAGGATCTCGCGGATGTCCTGATTGACGATGGTGTCGAAGATGATCGGGCGCATGCCGTCACGCTCAGCCGCCGTGTTGATTTGCTGCACCATCGCACGGGCTTTGTCGGGGCTATCGATGTACGGGCGGGTAAATTTATTGAAAGGAATGCTCTCGAATTGAGCGAGTAGGCTCTGGCCCAGGGTTTCGGCTGTGATGCCGGTGCCATCGGAGATGAAGAACGCGGTTCGTTTCATTTGCGATCTGGGCCTTAAGCTGATGTCGTTTCTTGGATATGATAAGTTCGGTTTGCCGAATGCGGCTGTCGGCATTCTGCCATATTTTGCGAATCTATTTTCCAGGTACAGGCCACCAGCGTCCGGCCAAGTCACAGCGGCAGGCGGGCGCCCCAGCGCTTTTCCCAACAGTTAGTGGAGAGATCACCTTGGTAGAGTACGTAGTTTCCCTCGATAAGCTCGGCGTCCATGATGTAGAGCACGTGGGGGGCAAGAACGCATCCCTGGGCGAGATGATCAGTAACCTCGTCGGTAAAGGCGTGTCGGTACCGGGCGGCTTTGCCACTACGGCTCAGGCATACCGCGACTTTCTCGAGCAAAGTGGCCTGAACGACAAGATCCACGCGGCCCTCGATGCCTTGGATGTGGACGACGTCAACGCCCTGGCCAAGACTGGCGCGCAAATCCGCCAATGGGTGATGGAGGCTGAATTCCCGGCACGCCTTGATTCGGAAATCCGAACCGCGTTCGCCGAAATGTCCAAGGGCAATGACAATATCGCTGTGGCCGTGCGTTCCTCGGCCACCGCCGAAGACCTGCCGGACGCTTCGTTCGCCGGTCAACAGGAAACCTTCCTGAATATCCGTGGCGTCGACAACGTGATCCGTGCGGCCAAGGAAGTGTTCGCCTCGCTGTTCAACGACCGTGCCATTGCCTATCGCGTCCACCAGGGCTTCGACCACAAGCTGGTGGCCCTGTCCGCAGGCGTGCAGCGCATGGTCCGCTCCGAAACCGGTACCGCTGGGGTGATGTTCACCCTCGACACCGAGTCGGGTTTCCGTGACGTGGTGTTCATCACCGGCGCCTATGGCCTGGGTGAAACCGTGGTGCAGGGTGCGGTCAACCCGGACGAATTCTACGTTCACAAGCAAACCCTCAAGGCTGGCCGCCCGGCCATCCTGCGCCGCAACCTGGGTAGCAAGGCCATCAAGATGGTCTATGGCGATGAAGCCAAGGCCGGCCGCTCGGTCAAGACCGTGGAAGTCGAGCGTGCCGAGCGCGCGCGTTTCTGCCTGAGCGACGAAGAAGTCAACGAGCTGGCCAAGCAGGCGATGATCATCGAAGAGCACTACCAGCGCCCGATGGACATCGAGTGGGCCAAGGATGGTGACGACGGCCAGCTGTACATCGTCCAGGCCCGCCCCGAGACCGTGAAGAGCCGCGCCAGCGCCAACGTCATGGAGCGTTACCTGCTCAAAGAAAAGGGCACCGTTCTGGTGGAAGGTCGCGCCATCGGCCAACGCATTGGTGCAGGCAAGGTGCGTGTGATCAACGACGTGTCCGAGATGGACAAAGTGCAGCCGGGCGACGTGCTGGTTTCCGATATGACCGACCCGGACTGGGAGCCTGTGATGAAGCGCGCCAGCGCCATCGTCACCAACCGCGGCGGGCGTACCTGCCACGCCGCTATCATCGCGCGTGAGCTGGGCATTCCAGCCGTAGTGGGTTGCGGCAACGCCACTCAGGTGCTCAAGGACGGTCAGGGCGTGACGGTGTCCTGTGCCGAGGGCGACACCGGTTTCATCTTCGAAGGTGAGCTGGGCTTTGACGTCAAGCAGAACTCGGTGGATGCCATGCCAGAGCTGCCGTTCAAAATCATGATGAACGTCGGCAACCCCGACCGTGCCTTCGACTTCGCCCAGTTGCCCAATGCCGGTGTTGGTTTGGCGCGCCTGGAGTTCATCATCAACCGTATGATCGGCGTGCACCCCAAGGCACTGCTGAACTACGCCGGGCTGCCACCGGAGCTTAAAGAGAGCGTCGACAAGCGTATCGCCGGTTACCACGACCCGGTCGGCTTCTATGTCGAAAAACTGGTGGAGGGTATCAGCACCTTGGCTGCGGCCTTCTACCCGAAAAAGGTCATCGTGCGCCTGTCGGACTTCAAGTCCAACGAGTACGCCAACCTGATCGGCGGAAAGCTTTACGAACCGGAAGAAGAAAACCCGATGCTGGGCTTCCGCGGGGCTTCGCGATACATCAGCGAGTCGTTCCGTGACTGCTTCGAGCTCGAGTGCCGAGCCCTGAAGCGCGTGCGCAACGAGATGGGTCTGACCAACGTCGAGATCATGGTGCCGTTCGTGCGGACCCTGGGCGAGGCCAGCCAGGTGGTCGATCTGCTGGCTGAAAACGGGTTGGCCCGTGGCGATAATGGTCTGCGCGTAATCATGATGTGCGAACTGCCGTCCAACGCGATCCTTGCCGAAGAGTTCCTCGAATATTTCGACGGTTTCTCCATCGGCTCCAACGACCTGACTCAGCTGACCCTGGGCCTGGACCGCGACTCTGGCATCATTGCCCACCTGTTCGATGAGCGAAACCCTGCGGTGAAGAAATTGCTGGCCAACGCCATTGCCGCGTGCAACAAGGCTGGCAAGTACATCGGCATCTGCGGTCAGGGCCCCTCGGACCACCCGGACCTGGCCAAGTGGCTGATGGAGCAGGGCATCGAAAGCGTGTCGCTGAACCCGGATTCGGTTCTTGAAACCTGGTTCTTCCTGGCCGAAGGCCAAGGCGCGGCCTGATACGGTAAATTGCGTGGGCGCATCTGGCGCGCCCACGCCTGGTTTTTTCCAGGGCGGGTTCCAGCGATGGATCACGCCTTTTTTGTGCATCAAGCAACCTTATGCAAAGCAGCAGCAATCTTTTTCCCGTGGCCTTGCTCAGTGCCGAGCGCCGCGGTGACCTCAGTGAAGACGTATACCGCATCAAAGCCGGCAACAGCCCCGACGCCAGCGTCGAATTGGCTGTGACCCGTCTGGGGCTGGCCGATCATGGCCGGGCCGAGGGGGTGCCGGTAATTCTGCTGCACGGTAGCTTCTCGAACCGGCGTTTCTGGTATTCGCCCAAGGGTATTGGCCTGGGCGCAGAACTGGCGCGGGCCGGGTTCGATGTATGGGTACCTGAGATGCGCGGGCATGGTTTATCGCCGCGCAACAATGCCTGGAAGCACAACAGCGTGAGCGACTACGCACGCTATGACTTGCCGTTGATCGCAGCATTCGTGGCTGAACAAACCGGGCAGGTTCCGCACTGGGTCGGCCACTCGCTGGGCGGTACGACGTTGGTCGCGGCCCTGGGTGGTGGCTACCTCAGGGCTGACCAAGTGGCCAGCCTCGCGTTGTTCGGTACCCAGGTCAGCCGGGTGTACTGGCCCTTGAAGGTGCCGCCGCTAACCTGGGGTGCGAAGCTGTTGCTCAAGCGTTGGGGGCAGATTTCGGGGCCGCGCTTCAAGCGTGGGCCGGAGGACGAGCCGATTGGCCTGGCCCTGGAGAGCATGCGTTGGCACGGCCTGTTTGGACGTTTTGGTGACAAACAGGGCGACTGGTGGGCGGGCTTGGCCGAGGTTGATGTGCCGCTATTGGCCGTGGCCGGGGCCGGCGACTTCCAGGACCCGGTGTGGGCCTGCCGTAAGCTGTTCGACCAGTTCGGTGGCGAGCGCAAGCAGTTCCTGCGCCTGGGCGTCGAACAGGGCTTCGAGGCCTTCGGTCACGTCGACATGCTGGTAAGCAAGGCGGCACAGGCGCAGGTCTGGCCGTTGGTGCAGCGCTGGTTGCGCGACCCGCTGGTCCCGGTACATGAATCGACGGTGGTGCGCGAGGCGGTGCCTGTCAGCTGAATACGTTTCACTGATACTCGATGCATGGCGGCTACGCGGGTTTTGGGGTTGTAAGGCCTCGTTTTGGTAGCAACTGGCTTGCCGACCTGCACCGGCCGCTTAGCGGGTAAACCCACGTATCAGGCTCGTTTGCATGCGTGCGCAGCATCTGTGGCGGCCGGCTCAACCGCGAAGAACCCAATGCGTGTGAAACATGACCTGCCGGTCTCGGATGACTATACCCGCGTCTACGGTGTAGCCTTGGCCAACACCCGCTTTCGTTGTGACTGACAGGAGCTTCCCATGCAGCATTACGTAACGCCCGACCTGTGTGACGCCTACCCGGACCTGGTCCAGGTGCTCGAACCTATGTTCAGCAACTTCGGTGGCCGTGATTCATTCGGTGGCCAGATCGTCACCATCAAATGCTTCGAAGACAACTCCCTGGTCAAAGAGCAGGTCGAGCTCGATGGCACTGGCAAAGTCCTGGTGGTCGATGGGGGAGGCTCGCTGCGTCGTGCGCTGCTCGGTGACATGCTCGCTGAAAAGGCAGCGAAAAATGGTTGGGAAGGCCTGGTGATCTATGGTTGCGTCCGCGATGTGGACGTGCTGATTCAGACCGACGTCGGGGTGCAAGCCTTGGCCAGCCATCCGATGAAAACCGACAAGCGCGGCATAGGCGACCTCAACGTGGCGGTCACTTTTGCAGGTGTCACTTTCCGCCCTGGTGAATACCTCTACGCCGACAACAATGGCGTGATCATCTCGCCAAGCCCACTGAAAATGCCGGAGTAACGCGCTGCTGGCGCTGATGGAGCTTTGATGTTCGAGGAAGACAACGCGCAGTGGGGGCTGGTGCATGCCCTGGTGCTCGATGGTGAAGGCGGCGCACGTGCTATTGCCCGCACCGAGCTGGACGGCCTGCAATTGCAGCCTCAGGAAAGCTTGTGGTTGCACTGGGATCGAAGTCATCCGCAAACGCGCAGTTGGCTGCTGCACGATAGTGGCTTGAGCGAGTTCGCTTGCGACTTGCTGCTCGAGGAAAACACCCGGCCGCGCTTGCTGCCTCAGCCCGGTGAACAACTGCTGTTGTTTTTGCGTGGGGTTAACCTCAATCCGGGCGCAGAGCCTGAGGACATGGTCTCGGTGCGCATCCATGCGCAGGCGCAGCGGGTAATCTCGCTGCGCTTGCGGCCGCTGCGTGCCAGCGATGAAGTGTTGCAGCAACTGGAGGAGGGTAGAGGGCCGAAATCGGCGTCCGAACTGTTGCTGCTGATGGGCGAACTGCTGACCGAGAAAGTCCAGAGCCTGGTCAGCGACCTTTCAGAACTGGTCGACCTTGAAGAGGAAAAAGTCGAGTCCGACGAGAGGTACACCCCGGAGCATGGCAGCCTGCAGCAAATCCGTCGCCGTGCGGCGGGCTTGCGGCGGTTTCTGGCGCCGCAGAGGGAGATCTATGCGCAGTTGTCGCGCAGCAAATGGAGCTGGTTCTGCGATGCCGACGCCGATTACTGGAACGAGCTCAACAACAGCCTTATCCGCTACCTCGAAGAGCTCGAACTGACCCGCGAACGGGCAGCGCTGGTGCTGGAGAGCGAGGATCGCCGCCTCAACGAGCGGATGAACCGCACCATGTACCGTTTCGGCATCATCACTTGCATCTTCCTGCCCATGAGTTTCATCACCGGGTTGCTGGGCATCAATGTCGGTGGAATACCCGGGGCGAGTAACCCTTACGGCTTTTTATTGGCGTGCATCGTGGTGTTGGCGCTGGCCGTGGGGCAGTGGTGGTTGTTCCGGCGGTTGCGTTGGGTATGAAGGTGCCGAGCAATCTTGAACCATTCGTTGCAGTGCGATGTGTGACCCATCGCCCGGCCATCTCGTCTCTGACTGACAATGCGCGAGGTGCCCATGCACGATCCGTTTGAACAATCTTTGCGTGACCTGCTCAACGCATCGCCCTCCGGTGAGGAGCGAGACGATGCCGCGTGCCTGGGTCGCGTGCTGAAAACCGCCAACCGCCAGGTCGGTGCCGGCGATCTGTTCAGCCTGCTTGGCCGCTGGAGCCAGGCATTGCTGATCGCCGTGAACAATGGCTCGGCGCACGTCGCGCCGGTGCGTCGACACTCTACCCGCAACGCTGCCGCTGGCAGCAAAGCAGATAAGGCCGATTGAATATGGAACTCGATCTCTGGACCCAGAGCCTGGTCACTGCGATGACCGCCCTATGGACCAAGGTAGCGAACTTCATCCCCAACCTGTTCGGCGCGCTGGTCGTGGTGCTGCTCGGTTTCGTCGTGGCCAAGCTGCTCGACACGCTGCTTTCCAAACTGCTGGCCAAGTTCGGCCTGGACCGCCTGATGGCGGGCACCGGGTTGACCAAGATGCTTGGCAGGGTTGGCATCCAGGTGCCGATCTCGACGCTGATCGGCAAGATCGTCTACTGGTTCGTGCTTCTGATCTTCCTGGTTTCGGCCGCTGAATCCCTCGGTCTTGAGCGGGTTTCGGCCACTCTGGACATGCTTGCTTTATACCTGCCCAAGGTATTTGGCGCAGCGCTGGTGCTGCTGGCCGGCGTGCTGTTGGCGCAGGTGGCCAATGGTTTAGTGCGTGGCGCTGCCGAGGGTATCGGCTTGGAATACTCCGCCGGCCTTGGGCGTATCACCCAGGGCCTGGTGATCATCATCAGCATCTCGGTGGCGATCAGCCAGCTCGAGGTCAAGACCGACCTGCTCAACCATGTGATCGTCATCGGGCTGATTACCGTTGGTCTGGCCGTTGCGCTGGCGATGGGCCTCGGCAGCCGCGAAATCGCCGGGCAAATTTTGGCGGGCATTTATGTGCGTGAACTGTTCCAGGTCGGCCAGCAAGTGCGCGTTGGAGAGGTCGAAGGCATGATCGAGGAGATCGGCACGGTCAAGACGACCCTGCTGACCGATGAGGGTGAGTTGGTGTCGCTGTCCAATCGCGTGCTCCTTGAGCAGCGAGTCAACAGCCGCTAACCGCACAAAAGCTGTTAATGTATGCCGCCGCGAAATCAGCCCAAGGGGGCTGAGCGGCGACATTGACCTGACTGTCGGCCAGACCTGTTTTGAATAAAGTTCATTCGCCGCCCATGCGTTATGACCCCCGCGAACTCACCGACGAGGAGTTGGTGGCGCGTTCGCATGAGGAGCTGTATCACGTTACCCGCGCCTATGAGGAGCTCATGCGGCGCTACCAGCGGACCCTTTTCAACGTCTGTGCGCGTTACCTAGGGAACGACCGCGATGCTGATGATGTCTGTCAGGAGGTGATGCTGAAGGTGCTGTATGGCCTGAAGAACTTCGAGGGTAAGTCCAAGTTCAAGACCTGGCTCTACAGCATTACCTACAACGAATGCATTACCCAGTACCGCAAGGAGCGTCGAAAACGCCGGTTGATGGATGCCTTGAGCCTGGACCCTATAGAAGAGGCGTCCGAGGAAAAGGCTCCGAAACCGGAAGAAAAAGGCGGGCTGGACAGGTGGCTGGTGCATGTGAACCCGATCGATCGGGAAATTCTGGTGCTGCGTTTTGTCGCAGAGCTGGAGTTCCAGGAGATCGCCGACATTATGCACATGGGCTTGAGCGCGACGAAAATGCGCTACAAGCGCGCCCTAGACAAGCTTCGTGAGAAATTTGCCGGATTGGATGAAACTTAGTCCGCAGCAAATATCTCTAACGAATCGGCGAGTTCTGCTAGACTTGCCGTCGAGTTGTCCCCCCGGATTGGTGGGACTGCTTAACTATCACCAGATGGGGATTTAACGGATGAAACTGAAAAACACCTTGGGCTTGGCCATTGGCTCGCTCGTCGCTGCTACTTCGTTCGGCGTTATGGCTCAAGGCCAAGGCGCGGTCGAAATCGAAGGCAACGTGACCAAGCAGTACTACGACAGCGAGCGTAACTTCAAGAACGACGGCACCAACCCTGGTGTTCGTCTGGGTTACTTCCTGACTGACGACGTATCCCTGGACCTGGGCTACAACGAAACTCACAACGCCCGTGGCGAAGTCTTCAACAAGAACATCAAAGGTTCGAAGGCCAAGCTGGACGCTACCTACCACTTCGGTACCGTTGGCGACGCTCTGCGTCCATACGTATCGGCTGGCTTCGCTCACGAGAGCCTGGGCCAAGCCACTCGTAACGGCCGTGACCACTCCACCTTCGCCAACGTTGGCGCTGGCGCCAAGTGGTACATCACCGACATGTTCTTCGCCCGTGCTGGCGTTGAAGCCAACTACAACATCGACAGCGGCTACACCGAGTGGGGTCCGTCGGTTGGTGTTGGTCTGAACTTCGGTGGCAGCGGTGGCAAAGCTCCAGCTCCAGCACCAGCTCCGGTTGCTGAAGTTTGCTCCGACTCGGACAACGACGGCGTTTGCGACAACGTCGACAAGTGCCCAGACACCCCAGCCAACGTTACCGTTGACGCTGATGGCTGCCCGGCTGTTGCCGAAGTCGTTCGCGTTGAGCTGGACGTCAAGTTCGACTTCGACAAGTCGGTCGTCAAGCCAAACAGCTACGGCGACATCAAGAACCTGGCTGACTTCATGAAGCAGTACCCACAAACCACCACCGTGGTTGAAGGTCACACTGACTCCGTAGGTCCAGACGCTTACAACCAGAAGCTGTCCGAGCGTCGTGCCAACGCTGTCAAGCAAGTGCTGACCCAGCAGTACGGCGTTGAGTCGAGCCGCGTTCAATCGGTAGGCTACGGCGAAACCCGTCCGGTTGCTGATAACGCCACCGAAGAAGGCCGCGCTATCAACCGTCGCGTTGAAGCTCAGGTAGAAGCCCAGGCCAAGTAATTGGTTTGATGCTTCAACGAAAAACCCGGCCGAGGCCGGGTTTTTCTTTGCCTGTAATTCGTGTGGCTGGCGCCGTGGCCGGCCTTTCGCGCTTACCCCTTAGCAGCGCGCAGAGCAGCACCAGGTTAAGCAGCAGCGATACCATGGCTAAGGTTCGTCAGGCTCTAGGTGGCTCATCTTCAAGCAGCTGGCATGAGCGACCAAGTCAATGCTGGCCTTCACCACGCTCGATCAGCGGCGCTGAGTAGCGGCGACCACCACCGAAGCACAATCGGTCAGCTCCATGGAGCCGACGTTGAGGCTGTTTTTTCCGGCGCATCGCTGCCCTGTACCCAGGCCAGAGGCGGTGTACTCAAGCATCAACCTGCCCGTTCTGACTAAGCAGTAGGCAAGTGAAGTAGCACCCCATGTGCCAAGCCCCTGTCATGCAAAGCCAGTGCTGGCTATAATCGCTGCCTCACTCACCCCGAGCCTTTCTCACCCATGTATAACCTGGCACGCCAGCTGCTGTTCAAGCTTTCCCCGGAAACCTCTCATGACCTGTCCCTGGACCTGATCGGCGCCGGTGGCCGGCTTGGGCTCAATGGCATGCTCTGCAAGCAGCCGGCTGCGTTGCCGGTGACCGTGATGGGGTTGAACTTCGCCAACCCGGTGGGGCTGGCAGCGGGCCTGGACAAGAATGGCGCGGCCATCGACGGTTTTGCCCAGTTGGGCTTTGGTTTCGTCGAAATCGGCACCGTAACTCCGCGCCCGCAGCCAGGTAATCCCAAGCCGCGGCTGTTCCGCCTGCCGCAGGCGACCGCGATCATCAATCGCATGGGCTTCAACAACCTGGGTGTCGACCACCTGCTCGAGCGCGTGCGTGCATCGCGTTACACCGGCGTACTGGGTATCAACATCGGCAAGAACTTCGATACTCCAGTCGAGCGCGCAGTCGACGACTACCTGATCTGTCTGGACAAGGTTTACACCCAAGCCAGCTACATCACCGTGAATGTCAGCTCGCCAAATACCCCGGGCCTGCGTAGTCTGCAGTTCGGCGATTCGCTCAAGCAACTGCTCGATGCCTTGGCCGAACGACGTGAGCAGTTGGCTGCACAACATGGCAAGCGGGTACCTCTGGCAATCAAGATTGCCCCGGACATGAGCGATGAGGAAACTGCATTGGTGGCCTCGGCGCTGATGGCCTCGGGCATGGACGCGGTAATCGCCACCAACACCACGTTGAGCCGCGAAGGGGTCGAAGGCTTAGAGTTCGGTGCTGAGGCCGGTGGGCTGTCCGGTGCTCCGGTACTGCACAAGAGCACGCACATCGTGAAAGTGCTGGCTGGTGAGCTGGGTGGGAAGCTGCCGATCATCGCCGCTGGCGGCATTACCGAAGGCCGTCATGCAGCCGAGAAAATCGCAGCAGGCGCGAGCCTGGTGCAAATCTACTCGGGCTTCATTTACAGGGGGCCGCAGCTGATACGCGAAGCGGTAGATGCGATCGCGGCGATGCCCAAGGCCTGAGGCAAACACAAAAAAGGGCCCCATCAAGGGGCCCCTGGGCCGAAGCCCGCCGCCCGGATGGGGCGCGCATGGTGACTCGAATTCAGTGTCCTCGTTCAGCCAACGGCGTGATTTTCGTTGAGTCTATGGATGCCAGCGGTGCCAGTCATGCCGTCCCAGTTATCGCCGCGACCTTCGCGCCAGCCATTGATCCAGGCTTGACGTACCGAAGGAAGTGTAAACGGGCAAAGTTCGCGGGATTTGCCGGTGACCCCATATTGGTAGCCACGTGAATATGCTCTTTCCAACGGATCACGCTTAAGTCTTCTCATAGGGTGTTGCCCTCACTTGTTGACTGTAATGTCCCGTCGGCCTCTCCGAGGCCGGGCAGAGTCTTTCTGCCGGTTTGCGCTCGCTGCCGGCGTGGCGAGCTGAATGTGCCGCCTCGTTGCGAAGCGGCCTGAGACCAGTTCTAACGAATGCAGGTCACGGTGTGAATGATCGATTTGTCATAAGGACGTAACCTTTCCTAGGGTGAAGGGATAAGTAAATAAATGCGACTCAACCCTATTTGCGGTTTGGCCCGCACACATCGGGGTTTTGCGGAACCTTGACGTCATTTCGCCAGCGTTGCGATGGGGGCGAAGAAATATCTAGTAATGCGACGAAGGGTCACGCTGGCTCCGTAGTTCGTAGAAATTATCTGTGCTGCCTGATGATCTAAGCTGTTCTTGCTACCTGGCGAGCGGCGGATCGAACAGGCGGCCTGGCCACCCGGCTGCAATTAAGCAGCAAGGTTTGGCCACTCGGATGCCTGCTCAAAGGGTATTCGGGCAAACATCGGCAAGGCGATGCGTCGCCTTGTCACTTACATAGCCCAAGGCGCTGGAAAACTCATGTCGGATCGTTTCGAACTCTATCTCACCTGCCCCAAAGGCCTCGAAGGCCTGCTTGCCGAAGAGGCCCGCGGCCTTGGCCTCGATGATGTACGCGAGCACACCTCGGCCATCCGCGGCGAGGCCGACATGGAAACTGCCTACCGCCTGTGCCTATGGTCGCGCTTGGCCAACCGAGTGTTGCTGGTGCTCAAACGCTTCTCGATGAAGAATGCCGATGACCTTTACGATGGCGTGCACGCTGTCGACTGGGCCGACCACCTGGCTGCCGACGGTACGCTGGCCGTGGAGTTCAGTGGCCACGGCTCAGGTATCGACAATACCCATTTCGGGGCGCTGAAGGTCAAGGACGCCATCGTCGACAAGTTGCGTAACCGTGAGGGCCTGCGCCCATCGGTTGAGAAGCTCGACCCGGATGTACGTGTGCATCTGCGCCTCGACCGAGGCGAGGCCATTCTCTCTCTCGATCTGTCTGGGCACAGCCTGCACCAGCGTGGGTATCGCCTGCAGCAAGGCGCCGCGCCGCTGAAGGAAAACCTCGCGGCTGCCGTGCTGATCCGCGCTGGCTGGCCACGTATCGCTGCCCAAGGCGGCGCCTTGGCCGACCCGATGTGCGGTGTAGGTACTTTCCTGGTGGAGGCTGCGATGATCGCTGCCGATATTGCGCCCAACCTCAAGCGTGAGCGCTGGGGTTTCAGCGCCTGGCTCGGCCATGTGCCAGCGACCTGGCGTAAAGTGCACGAACAAGCGCAGGCCCGTGCGCAGGCTGGCCTTGCCAAGCCACCGCTGTGGATTCGCGGCTATGAGGCTGACCCGCGGCTGATCCAGCCGGGGCGTAATAACGTCGAGCGCGCAGGCCTTGGCGATTGGGTCAAGATTTACCAAGGTGAAGTCAGCACCTTCGAGCCGCGCCCGGACCAGAACCAGAAAGGCCTGGTCATCAGCAACCCACCGTATGGTGAGCGCCTGGGTGACGAAGCCAGCCTGTTGTACCTGTATCAGAACCTCGGTGAACGCTTGCGCCAGGCTTGCATGGGGTGGGAAGCAGCGGTGTTCACCGGCGCACCCGAACTGGGCAAGCGCATGGGTATCCGCAGCCACAAACAATATGCCTTCTGGAACGGCGCCTTGCCGTGCAAGCTGTTGCTGTTCAAAGTGCAGCCTGACCAGTTCGTCACTGGTGAACGCCGCGAAGCTCAGCCCGAACAGGGCCAGGACCGCCGCCCTGCGGCAGTCGCCAGCGTGCCGGCACGCCTATCCGAAGGCGCGCAGATGTTCGCCAACCGATTGCAGAAAAACCTCAAGCAGCTCGGTAAGTGGGCGCGTCGGGAGCAGGTCGACTGCTACCGTCTTTACGATGCCGATATGCCTGAATACGCCCTGGCGGTCGACCTGTATCACGACTGGGTGCATGTGCAGGAATACGCAGCGCCCCGCTCGATCGACCCGGACAAGGCACAGGGACGCTTGCTCGATGCCCTGGCTGCAATCCCCCAGGCCCTTGGCATTGATCCTCAACGTGTCGTGCTCAAGCGCCGTGAGCGCCAGAGCGGCACCCGTCAGTACGAGCGTCAGGCCACTGAAGGGCGTTTCCAGGAGGTCAATGAAGGCGGTGTGAAACTGCTGGTCAACCTCACTGACTACCTCGATACCGGGCTTTTCCTCGATCATCGCCCCATGCGCATGCGTATCCAGCGTGAGGCCGACGGCAAGCGTTTTCTCAACCTGTTCTGTTACACGGCCACGGCCACTGTGCATGCAGCCAAGGGCGGTGCGCGCAGTACCACTAGTGTCGACCTGTCGAAAACCTACCTGGACTGGGCGCGCCGCAATTTGTCGCTGAACGGCTTTTCCGAGCGTAACCGGCTGGAGCAGGGCGATGTAATGGCCTGGCTTGAAGCCAACCGCGACAGCTACGATCTGATCTTCATCGACCCGCCAACTTTCTCGAACTCCAAGCGCATGGAAGGTGTGTTCGACGTTCAGCGCGACCATGTGCAACTGCTTGATCTGGCAATGGCTCGTCTGGCGCCGGGGGGGGTCCTATATTTCTCCAACAACTTCCGCAAGTTCCAGCTTGATGAGCACTTGAGCACGCGCTATGTGGTCGAGGAAATCAGCGCTCAGACGCTGGACCCGGACTTCGCGCGCAACAACCGCATTCACCGCGCCTGGCGCTTGCAATTGCGCTAAGTCGAAAAGGCGCGTTGCGCGCTTAGTGGCCAATAGCTATAACTCAGCTGAGGGCCGAGATTTCGCAGGACGCTGACGTGATGAGATTGATCTATGTCGAAGTGGGGCGTACGTGCGAAGGTGTTGGGCCTATGCAGCGAGGCATTGGCTGGCTGGGCGGTGGCGTTGGTGGCGTTGGTGGCCGGTGCTCTGCTGACGGCGGGCCTGGCCTTGGCTGCCCAGGCACTTTACAAGCAACAGCTGCGTCAGCGCTTCGAGCTGCTGGCCGCTGAACGTCAAAGCCGGATTGCCGAACGCTTCGACGATCAGGAGCAGCGCCTGGACGGGTTGCGGCGTTTTTTCACCTACTCCAAGGATATTACGCCAAGCGAGTTCGACGGCTATGCCCGAGCCTTGCTGCAACGAACCCAGGCTTATTCCTGGGCACCGCGAGTAGAGGCGTCGCAACGACGTGAGTTCGAGCGCCAGGCCAGTGACTGGCTTGGCCTCGATTACCAGATACGCCAGCTTGATGCCTCGGGTAATTGGCAGTCGGCACCTGCGCGGGATCACTACTACCCGGTGCTCTACACCCAGGCCGATGCCTTGCAAGGGCAACCTTACGGGCTCGACCTGCGCAGCCAGCCGGCACGTGAGCAGACCTTGGCGCGGGCGGTGCATCCAGGCAGTATGGCGGTTTCTGCACCGCTGGACATGCTTAGTGTTGCGCCGCAGTTCAGCCGTGGGGTGATGATCGTGGCTCCGGTGTTTTCCGATGCTCAGCCCGATGGCCCCCCGCAAGGCTATGTCATGGCGCTGATGAACATGCGCCAATTGCTCACTGAGGGCCTTCCGGCCGCCGCCGATGACAACCTGGTAGTGCGCATCACCGACCCGACTGGGCGCGGTGGTCATGAAGTGCTGTTCGACTCGCAGAGCCCGGTGGCGGCACTTAGCATGGTCAGCACTCAGTTGCTGCACCTGGCCGATCACGCTTTCCAGCTGGACATTCGCCCTAGCCAGGCCTTTCAGAAGGCCAACCAGTCTTCGGCAGCTTTTGCCGTTACGCTACTGGGTGGTTTGTTGAGCCTGTTGCTGAGCACGCTTCTTTACAGTCTGTTCAGTCAACGCCAGCGCGCCTTGGCGCTGGTCGAACAGCGCACGGCGCAGTTGCAGATCAGCGAGCAGTCGTTGCGCGAAACCCACAACCGGCTGCGCAGCGTGCTGGATGCGGCAACGCAGGTAGCGATCATCGCCACTAGCCTCAAGGGCGTTATCAGCACCTTCAACACAGGTGCCGAGCGCATGCTTGGTTATTCGGCCAATCAAGCCATCGGGCATCTGCAACTTGAGGATCTGGTGTTGCCTGAGGAGCTGAACCAGCGGGCCCAAGCTTTGAGCACCCGTTACGGGCGCCAAATCACCGGTGGGCAGGCGATGTTTGCCGAAACCATCCACGGGAGCAGCGGTGAGCCGGTCGAGTGGACCTTGGTGCGTAAGGATGGCAGCCATTTACAAGCCAACATGCTGGTCACCGCCGTGCTCGATGAGCAGGGGCTCTGGGTAGGCTACCTGGCCATCTGCATCGACGTCACCGAGCGACGACGTGTGCTGGAGGCGTTGGCCATGCGTGATCGTCTACTGGAGAAACTCAGCGCGCAAGTACCGGGGGGGATCTATCAGTATCGGCTGGATGCCGACGGGCACTCCTGCTTCCCCTACGCGAGCCAAGGGCTGTTCGATATCTACGAAATCGACCTGCAGCTGCTGCGCAAGGATGCTACGGCGGTATTCGAGCGCATTCATCCTGACGATCTGGAGCGTGTGCGCCGCTCGGTGCGTTACTCCGCCGAACACCTGTGCGCGTGGCGCGAAGAGTACCGGGTGTGCCTGCCGCGCGCTGGGCTGCGCTGGGTGCGTGGCGAGGCGACCCCAGAGCCTGGCGAAGATGGTTGCACGCTGTGGCATGGCTACCAGACCGATATTTCTGATCTCAAAGGGGTCGAGGAAGAGTTGCGTGCTTTGTCGATTACCGACTCATTGACTGGCATACATAACCGCCGTTATTTCCAGGAGCGCTTGAGGGCCGAACTTGAACGCGCCCAGCGTGGCGGGCTGGACTTAGCCGTCATCATGCTCGACATCGATCATTTCAAGCGGATCAATGATCACCATGGCCATGCCGTGGGTGACTTAGTGCTTCGACGTTTGTGCCAGCGCATTGCTCAGCGGTTGCGCCGTACTGATGTGTTCTGCCGCTTGGGGGGCGAGGAGTTCATGGTGCTGTGCCCGGGCAGCAACGCAGAACAGGCACGGGTGCTGGCCATGGAGCTGTGGCAAGCGGTGCGTAGCGTGCCCATTGAAGGAGTGGGCAAGGTCACCGCGAGCTTCGGTGTTGCTGGCTGGCGCGAAGGAGAGGGCGCTGATGCCTTGCTGTTGCGTGCCGACGCTGGGGTGTATGCGGCCAAGCAGGCTGGCCGGGACAGAGTTGAACCCGAGCTGACCTGACAGACGCATGTGCTTGCACCGGTAGTTTCGCGGGTAAACCCGCTCCTTCACGTGAACAACTGCGCTGTAATGCGCAGCTGTTAGTGCCGGAGCGGGTTTGGCCGCGAAGAGCCCGGCCCAAGCAGGCGTATCAAGGCGCTGCTGCAGTTGTGTTGTTGTTCAATTTCGGTTGGCGATACAGGTCCAGCAGAACCTGGTCGAGCACCTGCGAGGCGCCCCAGGGTTTCGGGTCGTTAAGGATCGCTGCTACTGCCCAGGTCTTACCATTGCTGTCGCGGCTGAAGCCGGCGATGGCTCGCACGGTGTTCAGGGTACCGGTCTTGATATGGCCCTCACCCGCCATGGCAGTGCGCTTGAGGCGCTTGCGCATGGTGCCATCCATGCCTACCAGCGGCATCGAGCTGATGAACTCGGCCGAGTAGGGGCTGTTCCACGCCGCTTGCAGTAGCGCGGCCATCTCGCGGGTGCTGACCCGCTCGGCGCGGGACAGGCCTGAGCCGTTCTCCATCACCAGATGTGGAGCGGTGATCCCTTTTTTCGCCAGCCACTGGCGTACCACACGCTGCGCGGCCCGTGCGTCGTCGCCATCGGCGTCGGTGCGGAACTGCGCGCCCAGGCTGAGGAACAGCTGCCTGGCCATGGTGTTGTTGCTGTATTTGTTGATGTCGCGGATCACTTCCACCAGGTCCGGTGAGAAAGCACGTGCCAGCAGGCGTGCGCTCTTGGGCACGTTTTCTACGCGATCGCGGCCCTGGATGCTGCCACCAAGCTCGTTCCAGATTGCCCGCACGGCCCCGGCAGCGTAGGTCGGGTGGTCCAGCAAGGACAAATAGGTCTGCGAGTTGCAGCCATCGGCCAGCTGACCGGTGACGGTCACACTGACGCCGTCAGCCTGCTGCACAGGGTTGTAGCGTACGTCGCCGCTGCATTGCTTGCCTGCCACGGCCTTGACCTGGTTGTCGATGCGAATGCTTGCGATCGGTGGTTCCACGGCAACGGTAACTTTGCCTCCATCGTTGCGAGCGACGAAGCGCAGAGCCTTGAGGTTGATCATCAGGGAATCGGGCTTGACTAGAAACGGCTTGTTGACGTCGCCGCCGTCATCATCGAACTGGGGCAGGTTGGGTTGCACGAAATGGCTGCGGTCCAGTACCAGGTCGCCGGTGACGGTGCGCACGCCATTGGCGCGCAGGTCACGCATCAGCAGCCAGAGCTTCTCCATGTTCAGTTTGGGGTCGCCGCCGCCCTTGAGGTACAGGTTGCCATTGAGCACACCATTGCTAAGGGTGCCATCGGTGTAGAACTCGGTTTTCCATTGAAAGGTCGGGCCGAGTAATTCAAGGGCGGCGTAAGTGGTGACCAGCTTCATGGTCGAGGCCGGGTTCACCGATACATCGGCATTGAACACGGTCGCAGTGCCCGGGCCATTCAACGGCAGCATCACCAGCGAGAGGGCGCTGTCCTGTAACTTGTTGGCCTTGAGCGCCTGCTGAACCTTGGGCGGCAGGTTGGTATTGACGGCGGCAGCCTGGCTGGGTAGCGCGAGGGGCAGCAGCAGGCTGGCAAGAACGAGAGGGCGGAGCTGTTTGATCATAAGAAGTAAACACCCTGCAGACGAGGGAAAAAGACACAGGGGCTGTAAGAGATGATCGCCCCAGGATGAAATATAGAGCGCATTATGCCCCAAGCGCAGCGTTGATGTGCCACGTTCGACGGAAAAGCGCCTTTGTAGCGCGGAAACTGTTAAAGTGCCGCGCGTAATTACTTAAGAGGATTGTTTCATGGCTACCAACCGTTCCCGTCGTCTACGCAAGAAGCTGTGCGTGGATGAATTCCAGGAATTGCTAGAGCGGCCGTAACACGCAAAATCCTGCCAAAAATGCACCACAATCCTCTCCGCTCTCCGCTCTCCGCTCTCCGCTCTCCGCTCTCCGCTCTCCGCCCGTTGATTCATTCCAGAAAATACATAGGTGCGGATTTATGTTGCACCCCCGGTGTGTGCTAGGGCCTCAGAGCCAACCACAATTCAATGCGACTGAAGCAAGCAGCTAAGGAAGCTAACCCTGGAAGTACAGGCACCCTGGTGCGGTTCCCCGCCTGGTCGTTCGTCACCCTGTATTCCGAAGCCCCATAGTCACCGATGCTGCATATACAGTGAGGCCCGCAGCAACCATGATCCCATCTCACCATGGTGGTCTCTTTCAGTCTTGATCTGTTAGGTCGAGGCTCTGGACATACTTTGCTGCGCTTGTAGGCACCTTCTCTAGCTCAACATCTTGCTGAGGAAACGCTGCACGGTCGATTTTGACACGCCGAGCTCCTGAGCGATCTCCGAGTTCGACTTGCCGGCCTCCTTCAAAAGGGGAGCGCGTTCGAGTGCTTTCTGAATATCTGGGGTAGCAGGTCGACCAGTGCGTCGTGCGGGCTGCGTGATGATTGCCTCAATGGCCCCGTCCTGTTTGAGAGCGTCGAGCTTGGACGAGATTCGTTTGAGCGCAACGTCAACAGGTTCGCCAGAGTGAGCAGAGTGTGCGAGAAGGAGTAGGAGAGCGGCATCGACCTCGAGCATGGAGGCAACGTTCGAAAGAGTCTCCATCGTCACGTTAGTCTTGCCACGCTCGATGCGATTTCTCTCTTTCCGACCGATCATGGTCAGGTCGTCCTGCGTCATTTTTCGGTTTTGTCGCAAGGCTCTGACAACCGCCGCAAGGGCCTCGCTGAGAGACATGTTCATCATCCGTAAAAGACAGGATGAAGCCACATTGCATCGACCCATAAAACGTCCTATAATGCCCGTTAAGGGTCGGTAGCAACTATTCCGTACGCGCAGCAATCTTGCGAGGTAGCTCTGCATCCTGAACTTGGTTGGCTTCAATATATGCCATAAATTGACAAAAGTTAGGTGAACGCAGATTCGGTATTGTTAGAACCAGCTAGCTTCGATTGCGGAATTAAAGAATACGGTTGGCGTCAGTCATTCAACTGCGCGGTGCTCGGTTTGGGCTGAGCGACTCGCGCTGGGCCTTAATGCTAGAAAAGAGATAGCATAATGTTTGTTAGTCACGAGTCGTGGAGGTCTGATGCATCAGCGCTGCTTGGAGAAGAGCATAGCTGTATGAAGATCGTAGAGTGGCAGAGTCTTTATCACTATTATCAGGTGGTCGTGAAGGAGGTGGTTGGTCGGAGAGAGCAAATTCGCCTGTACCTAATAAGTGATGTTGATATATTAGACAGCGTCCTCGAAAAACAGTGTGATGACTTTGAAGTGGTGGACGTGCTTTTGGTGAGTCCAGGTTGGATGAACGGTACAAGTGGGTGGGCTACCGATAAGGTGCTAAGTTTGATCGTGGGTCGCGGCGAGTCTGGTGGAAAAGTCAGCTTGCACAAGGTTGCGGATGGTGTTGTTTATACGTCTCCTGCTGGAGGGAAGATTGATACTCTTCAGGAAGAGGATTTCAAGATTCTAATTTGATTGTGCGGATCGGATGTGGATTTTGATTTGTAAAATTAATCTCTAGCGTTAAAGGCCAGGCACGCTGCGCAGGCTTGCGTGAATCAGCGAAATATCCGCTGTAATGTGGGCGGCAGTGTGGTGGGAGATTTGTTCAGTAAACGTCGGGGGTGTCATGATCTACTCAGTCCGACCGAATTCAATAAAGCCCGACGATGTGGTTCTCTTTTTAGATTTTGACGGTGTGCTTCATCCGGATGCAGCTTTTCGTACAAGATACGGTATTGAGCTTAGAGCAGCGGGCGAGCTGATGATGCATGCACCTATCCTGTATTCCGTGTTGCAGGTGTTCCCGAGCGTCAAAATCTGTTTATCAACGTCTTGGGTGAGGATGCTCGGGTATCAAAGGGCTCGTGATGCACTGCCTAAAAACTTACGAGATCGTACGGTGTCAGCGACATGGCATTCACGCATGCGAGATACGGCACGGGAAGGATATGACCTGTTCAGCCGCTACGAACAGATCTGTGGTGCGGTGACTCGTGCTGGGATCACGCGTTGGGTTGCGATTGATGACGATCCGGAATTTAGTTGGCCAGAGCATGACTAAAGGCTCGTGAGGTGTGACCCTAATTTAGGCCTCGGTAGTGAGCAGACACAAAACGAACTGCGGGCCAAGCTACAACTTCTCTTCGTTTAGAGGTTGGGATGAGGATCAGTTCAGAGACAGAGCCAGCGGAAGTGGTTGATGTCGTTTGCGACGTCTGCGGAGAGTCTACGCATGTAGGCGATGGGCATCAATTTGCGACTTTGCAGGCCTCTTGGGGCCAAGGTTCAATGCACAGTGGTGAGGACTATGAACTTCACCTATGTGAGGGCTGCTTTTTCATCCAGGTAACAGGCATGAAGCGCATGAGATGGCTAGGTGTCATGTTCGAAGATGAAGGCGACGAAGTATTGCAGGATGAAACGTACGGACGTGTTGGTAAGGGGCATGGGCTGAATGGTAACGAGAAAGGGTGAGCCTTTCTATTGAAGCGACTCATAGACTGTCGAGGTGCTGCATGGGTAAGAAGCGAGTTACATTGTCAACGTGCAAAGTGGATCAAAATCACGCAGTGACCTGGCCTTCATCTGTAGCGAAAGCTAAGCAGACGGATTTTGGTGTCCCCGTAACTGCCTACATATCTGCGGCTGCATATGGAGCAGGAGATATGTACTTAGAAGGTGTAGTTTTCGGTGATCGAGAAGGGCGCTTCGATGACGGTGATACAATACGCACGTCGATTATCATGAGTAGCGAGACTATTGGCGGCTTCTTGGTTGTGCAGACGTTAAGCAGTCTACATGTGGTCTGTGATTTCCTCGGGGGGAGATTTTCTGATACTTCAATTGCTAATCACTAATCCCTTTTGAATATTTTGGCGTGGCCTCACGGCGCGGCTGTCGTGAATCAAACCACGGGTGAGCCGAGGAGAAAACGATTGAAAGCTTTGGCTCCCTGACTGATGTGGATCTTCTCCAGCAACTTGCGATTAGTGGGGCAATCGCAAGCGCCCTTAGCCCACGGGAAAGACAGGATGTGACCAGAGACACAGTTGTATTGTGTCAGACCGATACTACGAAGACGCGAACGAAAAAACGCGCGTTGGGAGTTAGAAGCTCCCACAGGCCAAATCGAGCTATGGTTCGTTGCGAACCGGGCCCTCCGGCTCATCAATGCGGGCATTTTCCCTTGCCACCTGCGAGCCACGACGATTCTTCCCCACGTTCGCCCATTGGTGCTAGCTTGCTGCGGCTGTATCCACTGTTCTGATCACCTTTGCAAGGAGCTGGAATGCGCTCTCAGGTTACACCCCATACAATCCCGGAGTTGGCATCAGACCTCGAGGCAGCGCTTGAGTGGGTTAGCTCGGTCGGCTTCCCGGTCGAGCGTGGCAGAATCGATGACTATCGGCGTATTTTGTTGAAATTAAATGATGATTTCGATGAGAAGCGGTGGGGTGATGTTAGCGACCAGGCGCAGATGAAACGACTGTGCACAGTGTTGCTTGAGGTGCGTGAAATCGTATCTATCTACCGTGGCTTGTCGATCGATAGCGATCCGGATGGCTTAAGCGAATTCCGCCACTACGTCAAAGGCCCTTTCAGCGCGGTCGATGAGCTACACAAGAACGCATCGAATAAGGCACGAAACACTGGTTTTGAGCTCTACCTCACCGCTCTGTGCGCTTTCGCGAAGCTAAAGCCGACGTATCAGACGGATGCTGACCTGTGTTTTCAACATGGCGACCATACCTATTTCGTTGAAGCGAAACGACCGATGTTCTCAACCTCGATGCATGCGGTCATCAAGGATGCGAACAAGCAGCTGACCCGTCGGCTTGCAGGCGTAGAGGGAGGAAAGGCGAGGGGGTTGATCGCTCTGGATCTTTCCAAGGTAATCAACCCACATGACCGAGTTTTACCGGTTCTCGATGCTGCACACCTCGACCGTATGATGAACATCGAAACGTCAGAACGTATCGAGCAGCTCCAGGGCGAATGGCACAAAAATAGAGCAACCGGGACGGTGGGGGTGCTCTTGTGTTTCAAGCTGCTGACTCAATTCGGGCCCGAGGGTGACCTGAACACGCTTCGCTGGATCAGCTTTGTGAAGTTTGGCGATTACCCAGGGCTGGCCGACCTAGGCTCCCGTCTACAAGGTGTGATTAGGCAAATTTGCTGATTCTGAATTGACCACGATTGTACGTTGCTCAGAAAAGCGGATTAGGCCGGCCGTGGGCTGGAAAAGGCGACTCGATGCTCAGGTGTGCGAATCTGCGAAAAGAGCTCAAAAAATCTCCGTAGTCAGATAGCCATCACCGGCATTTT